>JASFLV010000016.1:0-15935 GCA_050117915.1 Thioalkalispiraceae bacterium
CCCAACCTCACGTAGTGCCTCAGGTATATCCTTATGACCCGGACCATACGCGCGCGTGGCACCTTTGCGGTGAATAAACAACTCGCGTTTTACACCGTCTATCTCATGGGATTCGACTTTACAGGTATTATGCGATACATCATAGAGCAATTTTAAATCTGATTCTGGATAGACAGAGGCAAAGGCTTTACGGGTCAAATGGGTAATTATTTGCCGATTAGCCAGCGCACAATTTATCCCGGCACGCATTGCACCAAGATAAGACTGACCAATCTCTGAATTGATAGGCGCACAGGCCAGTTCACGATCGGGTAAATCGATACCATATTCTTTTGCATGGATAGCCATAGATTTGAGAAACTCAGTTCCAATTTGATGTCCTAGTCCCCGCGAACCACAATGGATACTGACAACCACATCGCCTGCTTCGATCCCGTATACATCTGCAATTTTCCGATCAAAAACGGTATGAACATACTGCACTTCCAGGTAATGGTTTCCCGAGCCAAGTGTTCCCATTTCCTCTCGCTGTCTTAGCTTTGCTTTTTCTGAGACCTGGGATGGATCGGCGCCCTGCATACAACCATGTTCTTCAACCCGCTGTAAATCTACTTCATTACCATAACCCTGATGGACCGCCCATTGTGCTCCGCCCTTGAGCATTGCATCCATTTGCTGGTGATTGAGTTTAATTTTTCCCTTGCTGCCGACACCAGCAGGCACCATGCTGTACAGGGCTTCAGCAAGAAGCTGCTTATCTTTTTCGAGATCCTGTATACGTAAGCCGGTCTGTAAAGTACGCACACCACAGGAAATATCAAATCCTACGCCTCCGGCTGAGATAACGCCTGAATGATCGGGATCAAAGGCCGCCACACCACCGATGGGAAATCCATACCCCCAATGAGCATCGGGCATAGCATAGGCAGCCTTGACGATACCAGGCAGCATTGCCACATTGCAGATCTGCTCATACACTTTGGTATCCATCTCGCGGATCAATGTTTCGTCCGCATAAATAACAGCAGGCACCTGCATGTTGCCGTGCGCTGCTATCTCCCAGCGCGTATCAGAATGTTGAGCAAATAGATTCAGTTCCATAGTTATTCACATCAAACATCAACAACACATTGCGCAACCCAAAGCCCGGAATCATCTTTAGCCACTTTCAATGCAGTATAAGTAGCACCCTTAAGCTCCACCACTGGTTTATGCCTTGCGATATCGATCAATTCCCCATAGAGAGTTGCATTCAGCGAATCATTATTCAGCTCTACTATAAATCTGCTGAATAACATATTGCGCGTGGCCATTTCATATATGATAGCGTTTAACCATTCAGTCAATAGTAATTCGTGATCCGGAGCCTGACATCGGAGCGTAATAGCAGTAGTTTGCCTGATTTGATCCAGTTCCGTAATCACTGCCATCATCGCAAGTGCTGTCTGCTCGAATGCACCTGACTCAGATTCTGCAACACCACGTACACCGATATCAGCACCATGCTCAAAATGTTCCCAGGAATCATCCACTGCCATGTATGATTGTCAGTTAGTTTCGCAACGTTCTTTCTTTACGCTGCTCAGCTGAGATTAACTTAGCAATATTACTAATTTCTTCTGATAAAAGTTCAATAACATCATCAACTGACAACAAACCAACCAGATAACCTTCATTGCTTACCACTGGAATACGACGGACGCCTTTTTCACGCATCAAGCTGACCGCATCCAGCAGTTTTGTATCCTCAGGGACAGTTACCAAATCAAAACTCATCACATCTTCAATACTGACCGAGTCAATATCAACGTTCTCTGCAAGAATCTCGATGACGATATCACGGTCAGTTAAAATTCCAATTGGCTGCGCCGATTTTCCTGGCAGATCAACAACCACAACCGTTCCCACATGATATTTACGCATAAGATTGACTGCTTCTCGAACAGATTCTGAACGTGTTACTACAACGACTTCACGATTACAGTATTCTCCTGCTGACATCAGCCTCTCCTTGCTTTTGTTTTATCCGGGTTAAAAAGCGGGTTGACTCTGGTTGACAGATTCATGATGCTTAACCTGACCACGACGGCGACGCACATAATCCTCAAGCTGTCGTTTTGCTGCATTGAATGCATCGCGAATCGCTACATAGATATCTTCATGGGCGTGCTTCTGATCAGGATTTCGAGAAACGACAATTTCGTCACCAGGTACAGTAATATCGAGCTTGATTGCAAATAACCTACCTTTGTGATGGTGTTTATGCGGTGCTTCAATGGTCACCTTACAACTAGTGATATCCGCAAAGTGTTCAATTTTCTCGGCTTTTTCATGGATGGCTGTATTTACAGCATCAGATGGGTCCATATCACGATAGGTAATTTGTAACGGAATTTGCATGTCAACCTCCAGTAGCGCTGTTAATTCATCAAGATCAAATTAGCGTTTCCCGTTTGAGTTTACTATGACGCTGATCAACAGAATGCCAGTATAAGTGACTTCTTATTCTTGTGTGTCCTGTTGTGACTCCACTTCCCGGTCCGAGATCAAGGGGACAAAAGCCACGCCAAACAGGCCCCTGGTCTCAGTCTGGCCTTGTTCGTCTTTACTAACCAGCATCAATTCCTGTGGCATGTACTGTAAACCCACTGGTATCACCATACGGCCACCTGGTTTTAACTGGTCGACTAATGCCTGTGGAATATGGGTAGCCGCTGCGGTGACAATGATAGCGTCAAAGGGTGCATTTTCTTGCCAACCACCATAACCATCCACACAGCGTACCTCGATGTTCTTATAGCCTAGTTGCTTAAGCCGTTCAGAAGCCGCTTCGGCCAATTCAGGTATTCGCTCGATGCTATATATCTTTTTTGCCAGCCTCGAGAGAATTGCGGCCTGGTAGCCTGAACCAGTGCCAATTTCAAGCACAGTGTGCTCCGGTTCAAGTTCCAGTAAATCAGTCATGCACGCCACCATAAAAGGTTGCGAGATCGTTTGACCATAGCCGATAGGCAGGGGGCCATTGTCATAGGCCTGACCTTTATACGTTTCAGGTATAAAATCAGCTCTGTCCACCTCTTCCATAACCTGCATAACAGGCTCACTAATTTCATAACGTCCTGTCGATGAAGAAGTATATTCTGCTTCCATCTTGATGGTGTTGAGCATATTTTTTATTTTCTTATTCATCTGCAACTCGTTCAGGTCCCTTCTTGCCAGGAAGAGAGATATTTTTGTTGCTCTTCCGTCAAGTTATCTATCGAAATATTCATCGCCTCGAGCTTAAGCTGTGCGATTTTCTGATCAATTTCAGGAGGAACATTATGTACGGCCTCATTTAACTTACCCTGTTTGGCCAACATATAATTTGCACAGAGTACCTGGTTGGCAAAACTCATATCCATCACCGCAGATGGGTGCCCTTCTGCTGCAGCCAGATTTACCAGACGCCCCTCAGCCAGCAGGCGAATCACTCGACCATCTTTAAGTGTATATTCATCAACATGCTTACGCGGACGTTTTTTCTTGCTGCTCATTTTCTCCAGGGCCGGTATATTGATCTCCACATTAAAATGGCCGGCATTCGCCAGCACGCAGCCATCTTTCATCACTTCGATGTGTCGTTGATCAATAACATGTTTATCACCGGTTACGGTCAGAATAAAATCAGACTGTTTAGCTGCCTCAAGAAGGGGCATCACCCGATACCCATCCATGCTTGCTTCCAATGCCCGCAGTGGCTCAACCTCAGTAACAATTACATGTGCTCCATGGCCACGGGCACGCATAGCGACACCACGACCACACCAGCCATATCCAACCACGGTAAAAGTCTTACCCGCCAGCAAGATGTTAGTCGCGCGTATGATCCCATCCAGGGCACTTTGTCCGGTACCGTAACGATTATCGAACAAGTGTTTAGTCATAGCATCATTGACTGCAATGATGGGATACTCGAGAGCACCATCACTTGCCATTGCGCGTAGTCGAATAACCCCGGTCGTGGTTTCTTCTGTACCACCAATCATGTCTGGGAGTAATTCTTTGCGCGTTTTATGTAATTCACTGACCAGATCCGCGCCATCATCCATTGTCATCACTGGCTTATGATCGAGGGCAGCCTGAATATGCTGATAGTAACGGTCAGTATCTTCACCACGGATGGCAAAGACCGGAATCTCATAGTCTGTCACCAGGGCAGCGGCGACATCGTCCTGGGTGCTTAACGGATTACTGGCGCACAACACCAGATCAGCACCTGCTGCCTTAAGGGTGCGGGCCAGATTTGCAGTCTCAGTGGTGATATGCAGACAACCACTCATGCGAATGCCTTTTAGTGGCTTTGTTTTCGTCAGGGATTCGAGAAGGCCCTTGATGACAGGCATTTCTTTTAAGGCCCAGTCGATTCTATCTTTACCCTGGGTTGCTAATTTATTGTCTTTTATATCTGACATGTAATCGCACCGTTCCAGTAAAAGGGTTATTCAAAACTTAATTGCACAGTTCTGGATATGTTTGATTATTCTATCAATATCTAATTTCTGTTCTGTGTCAATTTCGATCGTAAATGGTTTCTCTTCCTTTGCAAGAGGCACATAATTCTCTATCTGATGCTCGAGGATTCCCAGAGTTGCATCTGATACATCTTTACCTTCCTCCGTACGCTGGATGATACGCTGACGTAATACTTCTGCACTGGCCTGATAATCCAGTATAAAGTATGGTACATATAAAGATTTTGCCAGTTCTATAAATAATCGCCGTTGGTCATAGTTCAAGTTGGCTGCATCAATGACGACAGAATAGCCCTCTGCTAGTAATATTCTGGCAATATCTACCAGCCGTAGATAAGTTTGACGGCTTGCCTTGGTCGTATAGATACCCTGCCCTACTTCGCTACGAGTATCCTGGTTATTATCGATACTGAACAATCGCTTTCGTTCGATATCAGATCGTAGTTGTAACGCTGGATATTTTTCGAGAAGCATTCGAGTACAATATGATTTACCTGAGCCTGACAGCCCATGATTAATTAATAAACAAGGTGCAGTCGGCCGAATAAATTGATCCGCGAGAGCCAGGTATTGCTGAAATTCGCTATAAGTTTTTTTGTATTCAGGAGAATCTAGCTGCGCCTGTCCAAGTCTCAATGCTGCTACTTTGGCACGTACCATCGCGCGATATACTTTGTAAAATCGTAATAGTTTCAAGCCCTCATAATCGCCAGTCTTGTGTAGATACTGATTTAAAAATCGGGTTGCAAATGACAGGCGGCCCCGATCTTCAAGGTCCATAACAAGAAAGGCAATCTCGCTTATTACATCGATAAAATAAAAATTCTTATTGAACTCTATGCAATCAAATATCAATATTTCATTATGCCAGTATGCGATATTCCTTAAATGCATATCACCGTGACATTCGCGGACAAAGCCATTACTTTTACGTAACTTGAAATCCTCTGTTAACGCCACTAGTTGCTTATTGCTCCAGTTCTCCAGATTAGTAAGCTTATGCAGTAATTCATGCCTGATGGTTTCATTATTATTTGATAAATTCGCCATACTTGATCGTATATGCTGGAAGTTTTCGATAACTGGCTGCTTTATGTGCTCTGCATTACCAAACTCACTATCTACTGGTACACGTTCAATTATTGAATGAAACCTTGCGACCTTGTCTGCTAATTTGTCAAATAGTTCGATGTCTAATCGTTCTGCCGCTAACAATCGATCGAGCTGGGCTTCCTGCGGAAACTGTTTCATCTTTACTGCATACTCGATAACAGGTTCATCACTTTTAAAGCTGGGATGTTGTTCCGAGCCACGAATAGCAAGCACATCAAGGTATAGCTCAGGCGCCAGTCTGCGATTGAGACGGAGCTCTTCTTCACAATAAAAATGGCGTTTTTCCAGGGTTGAGAAATCAAGAAAACCAAAATTGACGGGTTTCTTGATTTTATAAACGAAATCTCCGGTGAGTATCACCCAGGAGATATGTGTCTCGATCACCTCGAATCGATCGATCGGATGTTCATAAAGTGTCGGATTCTGTAAATTATCAATCAATGACATCATATCTGGTTCTGGATAGGGCTCTGGAATTCATTTTAGCAACAATGGCTACTGAAGTTGTGAAAGGCTTACTGCGATATTAATCATAATAAACAGCATTACTTACTGAACATACGCATTTAGTATTTTACAGGAATATACTAGGATTAAACCATAGTAATTGAGTTGATATAAATCAACCAATAACAAATCTGATCTTGCAGGGATACTAACGACGAGTTAACTAATAACCAGCAATATTAGGCTAAGCCAATATATCGAGACCAGGCCAGGTATGTAAATGAATAAGTATCGCCTAATAAATCTTGTGATGGTAACGATCGGCTTTATACTTTCACCATTGACCTGGTGGAACGATCTGGTTGTTAATGTCCCACTGGCTTACCTTATATCTCTACCCTTTTCGTTAATGCATGAAAAACTGTTTTTACCTTCGTTCGTGCTTGGTTACTGGTTAACCAACCTGTTAGGATTTCTGTTGTTACATTGGGGTGGCGAAGGATTGCTACATAAAGATAAGCCACATCCAACGATAAAACAGAGTCTGGTGATATCAACACTCTACACGGTCATTATCATCATTCTGGTACAATTAGGCTGGCTTGCACCACCCTCTGAATATTTAGCAATGTTTAGTTAGAGGAGTCTAATATGCAGAATCTAAGATTATCGACACTCGATACGCCCACCGTCTCAAAGCCGGGCATAGAGATTGTCGAAAGAAAAGGACTAGGCCATCCCGACACAATTTGTGACGCCCTGGCTGAGGAATTGAGTCGTGCTTTATGTGACTACTATCTCACACACTTCGGCCTGGTTCTGCACCATAATGTCGACAAAGCCCTGCTCTGGGGTGGTTCTTCACAGCCCGCATTCAAGGGTGGCGAGATACAGGAGCCAATAGAGATCTTTCTTGCCGGGCGTGCAACTCGCGAGTTCAAAGGTCATGTTGTGCCACTGGAAGATCTTGTTAACGAAACTTGCTCAAACTGGTTGCATTCGCATTTTCATGCCTTACGGCCTGAACAGCATGTCAAAATTCACCACCTGATTCGGCCAGGTTCTGTAGACCTGGTCGAACTCTATCTACGTCAGGAAAAAAGCGGCATTGCTTTTGCCAACGATACATCTTGTGGAGTGGGATATGCGCCTTTGTCGGAATTGGAACGAATGGTCCTGCATGTGGAAAAACAGTTGAATTCAGCAGAGACCAAATCGAGTTATCCTGAGTATGGTGAAGATATTAAAATCATGGGAATACAGCATGACGAACAAATTGAATTGACTGTCGCCTGCGCGTTTGTTGATCGTTACATCAATGATCTTGACGATTACCTACAGAAAAAGCATGTCCTCGCCGATCTTATCAAAACACTGACAAAAACAATAAGCAACAGGAAAGTCGATGTCATTGTTAATGCAGCAGATAATCCTGAAACTAAAAGTCTTTACCTGACTGTTACTGGGACATCTGCCGAATCAGGCGATGACGGCGAGGTTGGCCGCGGCAACCGGGTAAACGGTTTAATTACTCCATATCGTCCCATGAATATGGAGGCGGCTGCAGGTAAGAATCCCGTCACCCATGTCGGCAAACTTTATAACATCATAGCGCAGCAAATTGCGATCAGCCTGGTTAGTGAATTCGATGAAATCGATGAGGCGTATTGTTATTTGTTAAGCCAGATTGGCAGCCCTGTCAGCGAGCCCAGGATGATTGACCTGAAACTTGGCACCAAAGATAAAAAAAGTATTGATAGCATTGCTTCGCGAATCAATGCAGTGGTGAATGAAAAATTAACTGATGCATATAAAATCCAGCAAGACATAATCGACGGAAAAATAGCCGTCTATTAAAATAATATTATTCTACCTGTCGTTGCCAGACCAGTTCTCCATTGCGAAATACCTGTCTTATCCGATGCAACGGAACTGTCTGTACTTCCCCGTCCTCGTCGACGAATGTGAAATTAAAATGATCCTGTTTATTAAAATAAAGCTCTCTAAACGGAATCCTGATAATCTTGTCTGCTATCCGGTCATAATAACCAATTACAAAATCAGCGCTTCCATAATCCTCATCCCAACGAATGCGATTGAGTAATTCATGGATGGGAATCATATTACTGATTTTGCAAACAGATATTAACGGCGACTGCGCCGCTGTGTCTTAAAGCCAATAATGCGCTGATTAAGCTGGTCATAAGGCAAGTTTTCGAACTGCTGAAATTTTTCTGCTACCTGGTTTACCAGGGAGGCAATATCAGGAATCCGTTCCGCTTCCACACTCTGAGGTGAGTGTAAATCCTGCAGCCCCAGCAATCCGCCATACTGAATCTTGATCAACATATTATGCGGCACTTCTAATAGATCGTCATTATAGTCTAAAGCGTGAAGAGCAGGTTGCTTTATCTTTGCATGTAAAGTACAGCAGCGCTCGTGCATCTCAATTTTTTTGCAGGCAATTTCTGCTCCACCTCTGCGAATTATCTCTTTGGCATATTGGCAGGAAAAATCCTTCTTTACCAACGGTGCTGAAAATGGGCAAATAAGCTCAGGCATTGACTCTATCTCTTAACTATCTTTTATTGGACGATATCATCATTGGCTGTAATAATATCAAATAAAGCACAGAAAATTCCAGGCTACATTTTCGAAGAGCGCATCATATGGCGATTAACTTAATTTGGGACAAAACTGATTGCATGCTGATTATCAACGGACTGCATATCCAGGCAGCCCCAAAAGACTTCCCACCTTTTTACTACACTGCGCTTGTCGAAGAACAAGATACCCACTTACTGCTTCGTGAACAAACAACCATCAGCGATCCTGGTAAACCATCCTGGTACCTGGCCAACATCTTGGAGGACGAAGATACCTTTGACCTGGGAACGATTGTTATTAAAGGTAAGAATCTACAAAGGCTAATGGCCATAGTCCATGATATAGATAAAACACCGACGTGCCGATCTGCGGATATTCTCGCAGCATATCTACAACTTTCTCAGGTTGTTACTCAGCTTCAGCTTAAAACCATCGCCTTGTCTTTGTTGGGTACGGTCCAGGGCAAACTACCAATAGAAGATGCGATGGCATACCTAAAACAGGGGTTTCTGGCAAACACCCCTCCCTGCCTGGAAAAGATGTGGTTGATTCTACCTGACGAAGCAACTTGCCAGTGTCTAGACATCTTACGAACAGACTAATAATAAAATTATGTACAAAAAATTATCCTAGATTACGATAGGTGTTAATTGCCTGCTCCAGTTCTTCTGCGTGCTGTGAACCGATCAAAATTCGCTTACCATTATCAAGCTCCAGCTGTACACCCTGATCACCGATAATATTATAGGCCCAGCCACTACGACCGTACTTTATTCCCCAGCCACCATATTCAGAAAGTGGCTTGTAAGTCCGCGCCACACAGGACTGAATTGAATGATATGGGATTATCTTGCTCTTTAGGGGGTAAAACCGTATGTATAATCCATCTTCACGCACCTCGGTTATCAGGCGTAAACTATAAAACAGATAGATCATTGCTACACTGAATAAGATAACAACGCTACCAATAATTAAAAGTAGTTCATTAGAGACAGGCCGATCTCCCCATGGTCGGTCAAAAATAACCTGCTCAATCATGCCATAGCCGAACACGACTACCACAATCAACATCATGCAGATCAGAATTATCCACAACCAGCGTTGAGTAAAGCGTTGTGTTTCTCGGAAAGTCATCGACATAACAATTATTAGACCATAATAAGATATACAGATTCTATTTAAACGTAGCAAAGGTTGATTCTGGGTACCAACAATAGCCTCGCCAGGTGAGATTAACGCTCATTTTCGCAGTATGGGTTAAATTGATGGCCTAAAATAGTGACATTTGGTCACCGCTTTTTTCCGGGACAGTGAATGCATCCAGGTTAAAGTGGATTGACCGCTGGTTCAACCCGGTGTTTTTGCAGGCCAGTTGAAAACGTTGTGCAACCAGTCGGGCAAATTCACCAGTGCCCGTCATGCGTTCACCATAAACCGACGAGTAAGCCTGACCACCACGCATATCCCGTACCACATTCATAATGTGTGCTGCTTTCAAGGGATAATACGCCTGTAACCACTCAGCAAACAGGTCTTTCAGCTCATGGGGTAACCTTAGCATCACATAGCTTGCCGTCATCGCCCCCGCCTCGACAGCAGCCGATAGTACTGCTTCGATCTCACTATCATTGAGTGCAGGAATAATCGGTGCCAATAAAATACCCACAGGAATACCCGCATCCGTCAAGCTGCGAATCACGCTAAGCCTGCGTTTCGGCGTGGCTGCGCGCGGCTCGAGTTTACGACTTAACTCATGATCGAGGGTTGTTACTGATACGATTACCTTGACCAAGTTGAGTTCAGCCATCGGTGCCAACAGATCGATATCACGTTCGACCAGTGAAGATTTGGTAATAATCGCTAGCGGATGCTGGAAAGTCTTCAAGACTTTTAGCAAATCACGGGTAATCCCAAGTTTACGCTCAACAGGCTGATAAGCATCGGTATTGGCACCCAGTCCAATCGGTGAAACCTGATAGTTGGGTTTGGATAATGCCTGTTCTAGCAGCGCAGCCGCATTCGGCTTGCAGAATATCTTCGTCTCAAAGTCCAGCCCCGGTGAGAGTTCGAGGTAAGCATGCGTTGGGCGAGCAAAACAATAGCTACAACCATGCTCACATCCCTTGTAGGGATTAATCGACTGACTGAATGGCACATCGGGCGACTGATTACGACTGATAATTGTCTTGCTGTGATCAACCAGTATTTCTGTTCTCAGCTTTAGCTGCCCAGCTATTGCCTCGACACTTATTGTATCTTCATTGGCCCAGCCATCATCAAACGCTTCTCGCTGATACTGCAAGAAACGTGGATCGGGCCTGGAACTGGCACCGCGACCTTTTAATGATTTAAAGTTTTTCATTATCCTTCAGGCTTGGCAAGCTTCGACCAAATAGCATATCTATAAATTTTTGTCTCATTGTGGCATCGTTATCTCGGAAAAAGCGATAGTCTGAGTGTTGATCGGGCTTTTGTGGCTCAACAATAATTCCCCACAATGGTTTGACACTGGTTGGCAACATGCTATAGCGGATATCACCAAGCACATTCTCCTGCGTTGGATCATAGGCGATAAAATCATCCGAGAATTTGTTGAAGCGCTGAATGTCTTCATATAAGGCCGTATTTGAATCAAGCTCTGGAAATTCTTTCGACAGGATAAATTGCTCAACCGTTTCACCCTGGTAAATCTGATTGCCACTGAAAAAATTCAAGCGAACCGCATCAACATAGATTTGTTGCTCCCTGATATAAGTAGATCGCCACAACAAAAGGTTACCCAATGTTGGTTTAACCACGTGCTTGAGCGGGATATGCCCGCGTGATAAAGCCAGCTGCGCCGCTGCATCTTCGGCCCGTTGTAATTGCAGATAGCCAAATAGCATATAGGCAAGCGCAAGGCTTAGCCCGATATAGCTGACATTTTTAAGCTTAACTTTTAAACCCAGGATAAAAGTAATCAATATAATTATCGTAAATATCGGGTCGACAATAGAAATAATGTGCCAGGCAATTCGCTCATCGGAAAAAGGCCAGAACAAATGTGTGCCATAACTGGTGCACGCATCGATCATACCGCTCATGCTGTACCCTAACAAACAGAACAGATACAGGCGCGCCAGTTGGAGGTGTCGATGCAAAAAGGGCCAGAGCAGCAAACTGGCAATCGCTGCGCCAAATGGAATGAACACCAGGGCATGAGTAAAATGACGGTGATATTCAATATTTAGAAGCGGGTCACTGGAAGAATAAATAAGAACGTCTGCATCGGCTACCAAACCCGAGGCGACCCCCGCTAGCGTCGCCCACTTTTTCTCGTTTCGATTGGCAGCCGATTGCGCTAACACGCCGCCCAGCAAACCCTGTGTGATAACATCCATACAAGCGATTAGATCTCAAAAATTCACCCTATCTTAGCAGTCATCCAGCACCCCTAACCAGAAATAGCCTGCTCATTCCATCAGGCCAACTTCTTTGAAATATCGCATCGCCCCCGGATGTAACCGCTCGGCAGGTACCTGGGCAACGGTATTTTTAGCTGTGGTATATTCACCCTGCTTAAGCCTTTTTGCCATCTCGGTTTCCCCCTGATGAATGGCACGTGCCAACTGGTAAACCACCTCTTCGAGTAGGCCAGGTCTGACCAGGATCAGGGACCATAAACCAATTGAGTCGATACGCCTGTCCTGCCCCTGGTAGGTACCCGCCGGTATTGCCATGCGTCGTAAGTGTGAATGCTTGCCGAGGATTTGCTTGATTTGGGCCTCTGAGGGCGCGATAAAACGCGCTCCAGCTCGGCTATTCGCCACTCTGACAAATCCCGGCCAACCAATTCCCGCTCCCCAGAGGGCCTCGGCCTGTTTCTCCAGCACCAGACGTGGACCGTCTGCGGCCTTGGCCAGAATGATTTGTTGAAAGTCTTTTTCCGGATCGAGATTAAGACCATCCAGCACATCATTGACCAGGATGCGTAAGCCGGAGGCGCGTGTGCCAAAGGCAATAGGTTTTCCTAGCAGGTCATGAATTGTCCTGTAAGGCGAATCAGCCCGCACCACGAACATACCAGGATTCGGATACATAACCGAGAGGACCTTTAAATTGAGTAGCGGTTGCCCGATCCCCTGCAGGGCCTGTCTGGCCGCATTGCCCTCCACCAGCCCGATATCAATGTTGCCCGCGGCCAGCATAAGAAGGTTTTGTTTACTACCCCGGGTCGAAATGGCATCTACCTGCAGGTTGCTGGTCGTGATGACTTCCGCGAGGTTTTTCCCGAATAATTGAAAACCGCCCCCTTTAGTGGCGGTGCCAAGGACGACTCGGGTGTTGTCGCTGCCCGCATCAACGCCTGTTGTGAATAATAAGCCTGACAGGAACAACAAACGCGCAATGGGAACATGTCTGATAATGACGGAAAATAATGACATTATTTGTGCCTCAATTCTGTTGAATCACGCTAAATGTAAAGTAGCAGTAAATTTTTTACTTTACCGGGTAATTCGGTGCTGCCGGTTCGGTTCAAACCGCTATACTTTATAGGGATTAATACATTGAACCCGGGATCTGCAAAAACCTGATTCACGACTAGCGATGGAACATATCAATCACCAATTCAGCCGGCAAGTGGTTAGTCAGACGTTGATTAACCTGATTCCATTCATTGGTTTTTTGCTCGGCATCATGACGTGGCTGATAGCCGCCTATATCGATTCAACCTATATCAAACCCGATAAGGAATTTCTCACCGCCGTTTTCACCGAAGACACAGCAGAATTATGGATGCGTAGCCTGGTAGCCATTGTCATAATCTGTTGCGGTATAGCCGTTCAATACTTTTTACGCAGGCAGTACAAATTCGAGACCCTACTGATAGAACATCAACACCATCTTGAACAGTTAGTTGAAGAACGTACCAGAGAACTGGAACAACTGGCCAATTTCGATGAATTAACCAAGATTTACAACCGCCGTAAGGCTACCGAGTTATTTGAATACGAAGCAGAACGGGCTAATAGATATGCCCAGCCTTTATCATTAATTCTGTTTGATATTGATCATTTCAAATTCGTCAACGACCGTTATGGACACAATGAAGGTGACCGAATCTTGAAGACAATTGGAATTATACTACAGGAAAACTTGCGTCAAACAGATATTTTTGCACGCTGGGGTGGTGAAGAGTTTGTTATACTTATGCCACATACGCAGCTTGACACGGCCAGGAACGCAGCAAACAAACTTATGGATTTGCTAAGCACATTAACCTGCGGTGCGGATAATAACTGCATCACCGCCAGTTTTGGCATCGCCCAGCTAAAAGAGAAGGAACAAACCCAATCATTAATTAAACGTGCGGATGATGCCATGTATCAGGCCAAGAACAATGGACCTAATAGAATTTCAATTGCAAGTTAAAAAATGAAATTTCAATCATTTATTATTGGTTGTCTGTTAGCGTTAACCAAAGCTGTTTGGGCGGAACCCCTTGAACCACCTCTTCCCATCTTTGATGCCCATATCCATTACAGCCATGATGTATGGGAGGCTATACCGCCCAAAGAGGCAATAAAGCGCTTACGTGCTGCCGGGATTAAGCGCGCGCTGGTATCCAGTACCAGTGATCAAGGTACCCGCATGCTTTACCAGGTTGCCCCAGAATTCGTCATCCCCGCGCTTCGCCCTTATCGTAAACGCGGCACATTAAAGACCTGGATGCATGATCAATCAGTAATAGGATATCTGAAGAAGCAACTGGATAATTTTCACTATGTCGCCATTGGTGAATTACATGTCAATAACGAAGAAGCCAACTTGCCTGTTATTCGCCAGGTGGTGCAGCTAGCCAGGCAACATCAATTACTTTTACATATACACTCTGATGCCGAGGCTATTGCATATATTTTTGAACAGGATCCAGATGCAAAGATCCTCTGGGCCCACGCCGGCTTCGAGTATGCCTATGTTATCCGCGACTTATTTGCAAAACATAAAACCCTGTGGGCTGACTTGTCATATCGTCAGGACATTTATATCAACGGCCATTTTTTACAGGATTGGGACAAACTACTAATGGATTATCCTGATCGATTTATGCTTGGTGTCGACACTTACACACCACAACGCTGGCTACATGTTCAGTCTGTTATTGACTGGCAACGTAAACTTCTCGCGGCTATCCCCGATGAAATTGCAAGAAAAATTGCATATGAAAACGGTGAGCGTGTTCTCACAGACCGTTTTAAACAACGTATTGATTCAAATTAAACTGCATTACTTGTTGATCAAATGTTGAAGCGGTATTCATAACCAATTACCCACCATTCTACTCATCACCCCCAAGGCCTAACTACTAGCGCACCAATACTGCACAAAAGTATCGAGGGCTGACCATATCTGTGCATTTCGCTGAAACAAAACTGATAAAAATCAATCGGTTACGCTTGGCCTGCTTTTTGCTGAGAGCCAGGGGTACAGATGTAATAGATTTTTTGCACACAGAGGACTACACACATGGCTGCTGTTATTGTCGAAGATTACCAATTGACTGAAGGAAAATATATCTACAACCATGACACTCGTCATGGTTCACAAAATGGTATATCGGGCAAACAACTCGATTCTGCCCGGGCACTTGGAATTTCTGAAAGCTGGGACATGATTCAACTAGATGAAACATTGCAACTATTCTGGCACGACATTACAGAACACTATGAACGTATTGGTCTGAGTCATAGCACTAATGTCATCTGGAGCCTTAATTTAAAACACCTTGGCTCGCATATCGGTTACCAACCTTCAGTTTATCATTACGGGCCTGAAGCCTGCCATTATTGGGGTGACAATCAATGGCTAAATACGGTGGAATACATCAATTCAAAAAATAACTTCATCCTTACTGCGAATAACATTGGTGTAGACGTACCCATGACGTTATGTTTTAAAGCCAAATCCAGTATCAGTATCGATGATTTACAGGATATTACCTTCCCCTGTTACATCAAGACAGCTATCACAGAACCGGGCATCGGGGTTTATCGCTGTGAAAATAAAACCCAGTTATTCGAGAACTTTCGAAAAATTGATTCCAATATCCCTTTACAGATCCAAGAGGAGGTCAAAACCAATACATTACTGAACTTGCAATACAAGGTCGTCGGCAAAGGCGCCGTACGGCTGAACGCATCCGAATTAATCGTGAATGCAAATGGATACAGTTACCAGGGAAATCACGTACCAGCCACTCATAAACCATGGCAC
>JASFLV010000017.1:0-15898 GCA_050117915.1 Thioalkalispiraceae bacterium
GTATATCTATTCGCATTGCACAGTGACGCTATCCTGGAACAAGCCATGCTGCATGCTGACGATCAAATTTTCCAGGGTGAAGTTCACGCGACTACGGTAAATACATCCAGCAGTATATTGACGCGCAAGCACTACAGGATAAATGGACTGAGCCTAGAACCATATGAACATATCGAAATCAGATTGACTTATCGTCAATCCGTAAAGGTTGAAAAAAATCAGTTTCAGTTGGTTGTTGCTTTACCCCATCCGGAGAAGACTAATTTACATGTAGAACTGGATGCTGGTTTCCCCGTTGCAGAAATTTTAAGTCCTACTCATGATATTCACACCACTCGTCATGGCCAGGATCGTTATAGTATTCGCCTAAAAGACAATAGCCGGTCTTCTATGCAGGAGTTGAAGCTTATCTGGCTACCCGAGGCAGGCTATGCACCGCAGACTGTTCCGCAAAGACTGGATACCAAAAACGACTTCAGTGCAATGAAGACGAGTTTAATCCAGCAGGCTGGCGAAGAACCGCTGGTATATTCTGCGACTTATCCAGTCATGGTGACATCACTTAAGCTATGGCTAGGTTTGCTATGTGTCTGTCTTATCCTGTTCATCCGGGGAATATTAAATAGGTTCTATTCCGGAGAAAACGGTCTAAGCAAAGGAATCACCTGATGAAGCTGTTTAATGATCAGGTGCTTCGTTGGTTGGCAATTATCTCTTTTCTGCTTGCACTTTTTTTTCTTACCTGGGCATTCTATATCCCGGCCAAATCAGTCATTGCAGAATCGCTAGTACAATCAGCCTGGACTAAAACCCTGGCAGGTGAGATTAAAGTCAGACCCTGGCCATGGTCAGGAAGCTGGCCAGTTGCCCGAATTAAAATACCGCAGCTGGGTATCGATGAAATTCTGTTAAGTAGTGATCATGAAGTTAGTATTGGTTCATTATCAGTTCGACAGGTCAGAACTTTTTATGACAAGTCGAGCGGGATAACCCTGCTCAGTGCTACTCAGGATAGCCAATTTTATTTTCTCCAGGATCTTGAGCTTGGACACCATATCTTTTTACAGGACGAGACCGGGCAAGTACAACGCTATCAGGTGGAAGATATCCAGATCATGGATTCGAGGAACCTGGGGATCTCGACACCTTTAGATGAGAACTGGTTGACCCTGGCCTGTAATTATCCATTCGATTCAATCTCAGGCGATGGACCACTTCGTTATGTTGTGTCTGCTGAGGCAATCAACCCAGTAAATCAGAGTGTAGTACCTATAGGTGCCTGAATGAAACAGGTATAACAGGAGTAGCAAATGCGTAAATATACTTTATCGATAAATATTCAAGCAGACAGTAAAGATTTGCTGGAAAACTTGATGGTGACATTGGAAACAATCAATGGTGATATTGAGAAACTCAGTTCAGTTGAGTTGGTGACAGTCAGTGGACCAGCCTGCCTGGACCTTAGTCGTTCAAAACAGGAAGGGGATAATTTTAGTGTCTCGCAGCGTAATCTGTTTCTGGATAACTGGGCCGTGACATAACTGGCAGGAGAAAACCGGGTTCATTGCACTTCCTGGCTATAAATCTCTCGCAGTTTGGTCACCGCAAGTCCCGCCTTATCGGCGAGCTGTAAAGCGCGACTCAGGCGAACCAGGGCAGAACGACCCATACACATATGTTCCAGGTCACCATTGATTCCTTCCACAAGTCCATCGATTAGCCTTGCTCGCATACTCCGGTGCGACCAGGTTAATTCAGGCGGTAAGCTTATCAAGTCAAGAGTACTGGAGAAAGCCTGATTATTATTTATCAAAACGATTGGGTTGCCAGAGTACTTCCTGGCCATTTTCAAAACGAGCAATCACTCGGGCCAGAACAAACAGCAAGTCAGACAGCCGGTTGATATAAGCGAGGCTCTGCTCACTTACCTGATCAGTTTTACTGAGTGTATACAGCCTGCGTTCGGCTCGGCGGCAGACAGTTCGAGCGATATGACATTGTGATGTCGCGTATCCACCTGCCGGTAAGATAAACTCTTTTAATGGTGGCAGGTTATCATTGAAGCTATCCAGTTCCTGTTCCAGACGTTCGGTATAACTGGCGACCACAGCCTGGTGGCCGGGGACGCAGACTTCACCGCCCAGGTCGAACAGGTCATGCTGTACACCAACGAGGGTCTGGCGAACGTTATCAGGTAGTTTATTCGCCAGGACAGCTCCGATATGACTATTCAATTCATCAACGGTACCAAAAGCCTCAACACGTGGATGATCTTTTTCAACCCGTGAACCATTGCCCAGGCCGGTTGTACCTTTGTCGCCGGTACGGGTGTAAATTTTGGATAAACGATGTCCCATGAGTGCTCTCCTGGCTGGTGATGTATTCAGCTTCCAGTTAGCTGATAGACAACAGGTATGGATAAATGATGGTCTTGTAACAACTGTCGTTTAAGCGTTGGTGATATTTCACCGATGAGTTCAAAGGTTCTAACTGCATTATGATCCAGAACCTTATATCCCGAGCTGCGTTGAATCGCAATACGAGCAATCTGACCGTACCGATCGATATCCAGGCCTAAGACAACTTGCCCCTGCCAGCCACGCTTGCGTGCCAGCATCGGATACTTGAAGTGGATGCGAAACTCGGTGGCCAAGTAGTCCACCATGTGGTTGTTCAACACAGCCAGTTTCTGCACGTGGTCTTGATGAGCCTGCTTACGCTGTGCAGCATCTGATGTTACTGCTTTAGCCAGTTTGTGGGCTAAGGCTGGTTTAACAGCGCTTTCCGGTTCGTTCACAGGACGAGGTTCGCCGGTTTCCACCTGGTTTAACACTTGTCTCGATTTTTTCTGTGTCTGTGGTACGGGCTCTCTAGTTTCCTGAGATGTTGTTTGCGAAGCTATCTTTTCAACGAGATCATTTTCACTGTTATTTTGCCGGACCTGAGTTTGATCTAGCGAAACCTGGCGAATTGCAATATTCAGTGGACTACCCTGGGTGCTCGTGGAGATGGCAAGCTCTGTTTTATCCTGCCACACAACGATAACCGCTCCCATGTGAAACATGGCAGAAACTAGAATGGTTATCGTGAGTGGTTTACTAAACATATGTTCTAATTATTTTCGTAACTGATGCCGAAAAACATGGAACGATCGGGTGTGTTAAAGCCACTGGCAAGCTCATATTGTTTATTGGTGATGTTATCCATTCGTGCATCTAACCAGATATGTTGTGCGATCTTTACCCGTGTGGCGAGATTAACTATCGTATAACTGGGTAAATATATATCCTTATTCGAGCCATCCAGCCGATCAGAGCTATATAAGAACTCCAGGCGTGACTGTGCATCGGAGTTATGGTCATAACCGAAGGTCATGGCAAGTTTTTCCCGCGGCCTGCGGATCAGGTCAAGTTTTGTTTCGGCATCATAAGCACGTTGCAGAGTTAAATTGGTATTCATTGACCAGTTGCCCTCAGTCAGACTGTGCTGGAGTTCCAACCCCTTGGTGCGTGCCCTGGCGATATTAATCGCCTGGAAATCTACGCCTTCAAATGCAATCAGGTTATCAATCCAGTTGGTAAAATAGGTGATATTGAGTTGCTGATTATCACTGATTGCCCAGCGATAGCTAATTTCACCTCCATCAGACGTCTCTGGTTTAAGATTCGGGTTGCCCGCATAGAGTGGGCCAGTGCCAAAATCAAAACCGGGGTGATAAAGCTCGTTAATGCTCGGTGCGCGAAAGGCGTTACTGATCGTAGCAGTGAAGCGCATTCCTGGCGAAAATTTCATGCCCCAGGACGCCAATCCAGTTGTGTGGCGACCAAAAGCGCTGTGGTCATCCTGGCGTACGGAAAAAAGAAAGTCATGAGTATCACCGCTGTAATTCAGATTGCTGAAGATCGCATTGTTATCTATGGACTGATCATAAAAAGTTAAGGGTGTAGCGGTATCGATATTCTCGGCTTCATCTTCATAGCGAGTAAACCCGGCAAGCAATAAAATTCTGTCACTCAGCACGAGGTCATGTTGCCAGTCAAACTGGACACGCCGGGTGGTAATATCGGTTGGAAAACTGGAGTCGGTGATAATATTTTCATAGTTATAACCCGCGGACAGTTTGTGCGACCAGCCTGGATTGACCTGTTGTTGTAGTTTAGCGATGAAGTCCTGGTTAATGGCATCACTGACGCCCTGATCAAACTCAGCCTGGCTATTGCTGCCCCAGCCGATCAAATCCAGCTTGATCGAATCAGTAAAGGGCGCAGTAAACGAAAAGTTGTAATTATTCTTGCGGTAGCCGTCATCATCCGGATTATAAAAGAAACCCGCATTGGGATTCGTGGCAGAAAAGCCCTTGGCCTGTTCATAGCTACCACCTAAGCGCAGAATGTATTTTTCACCTGCTACCATACCGGCCGATGCCTGTTTGGTACCAAAGCTACCTGCGCCGATCCGGGCATGACTTGATTCATGCTTGCGGGTAAAAATATGCACAATCCCGCCGATGGCTTCTGATCCATACTGGGTGGCACGTGGTCCACGGACAATTTCAATTCGTTCAATATCACTCAGAGTCAAGCGTTCCAGTGAGAAGGTTCCTGTTGTGGCCGATGAAACCCGCATCCCGTCGATCATAAACAGGGTATGGTTAGAATTGGTACCCCGGGTAAAGATGTTGGTTAAGGCTCCAGCGCCGCCATTTTTGGAAATATCGATACCGGCCTGGAGTTTTAATAAATCGGCCACTTCACGGGCCTGACTCTTTTCGATCTCATCACGCGTGATCAGCGTGACGGAAGCGAGGGTGTCATCAGTGGTTTCGCTGACCCTGCTGGCCGTGACCACGATGGGTGCAGGATTGTCTTTGGCGGCAGTGGAATAAGGTAAGGCAGTAAAAAAAAGCGTTGTTGTTAATATAGTTGATAAAGCTGTTTTCATTATTTTGATTTTCCTCGTAACTCGCGCACCCGCGAGAGTGGTCTAACGTGCGCAGAGGAAAATTCAGGATAGTAGTTCCTGTTGTACGCCCCCCGCGCACACCCATAGAAAAGACAAATGGCCGGTCTCCGGGCTTACAAGTTTGAATCGTCAACTCTCATTGATTCAAAGATAAATCGCCTTCCCACCAGTCTGGCAGTGGCTGTTTGATTCATCTGGACTTGATTACCGTTGCGGGGGCAGCGTTGGACTTACACCAACTTCCCGTTTCACCCTCTGGAGGTCTATCCATCGGGCACCTTATGTCTGGTCAAGTGGGCGGGATCATGCGGGTCAGGCACCCGTATTGTCAAGAAAGGTCTGAACTGTGGCTAAAATTGCCGAATCCTTGACCGTTTGCATACAAAAACCCCGATAAATTTAGGTTAAATATCAATGGTCTATAATATTGATCCCAGCGGGTATTTATTGACCACATTTTATGTGGGATAATTCAGCTGTTTTGTGGGCTAATACCGGTTTCTATGAAAGGCCCGATCTATTCTAAATTGATTATTATCAGGTAGACAGACTAATAATTATGCAACGTATACTCGTCCTGAATTCCAAAGGTGGCTGTGGCAAAACCACACTGGCGACGAATCTTGCCAGTTACTACGCCAGCGAAGGGCTGTCCACGGCACTGGTTGATCATGATCCGCAAGGTTCCAGCATGAAGTGGTTGAGCTTGCGTCCCAAGGAAAAGAACGAGATCTATGGTGTTCCGGCTTATGCGCGCCGCACCGGCGTCACCATGTCCTGGCACCGACGTGTTTTACCTGGTACGGATAAGGTCATTATCGATGCGCCTGCCGGGGTGATGGGACAAGAATTACAGCAACTGATCCGCCAGGTCGACCTGGTTATTGTTCCGGTTTTACCCAGTCCCATCGATATCCATGCCGCTACCCGTTTTATCGAAGACTTGTTGCTGGTTGGCAAGGTACGGAGTTTTGGGGTCCAGGTTGGGGTCATTGCCAATCGTGCCAAAAAAAATACCTTGGTTTATCAATCCCTGGAAAGATTTTTACAGACATTGAAATTGCCATTTATCACTACGTTACGTGACACTCAGAACTATGTGCGTGCCTCGGCAAGAGGGGTTGGTATTTTTGAGATGTGGGATCAACGCGTGCAGCAGGACAAGGTGCACTGGCAACCCGTGATCAAATGGCTGGATGGCATTCAGCCACGTGCGAATCTTTACAGCATACAACATAAGCCTTAGCGCTTTATTGCCTTGCGGGGAAATACAATCTGTATTGATTGAAATTACCTGAACATCGATCAGGCGGGAGTGAAGAGCTGCCCACGTTGGCTTTCCACTTGCAGGATCGGTGTGTGATATAACGCTTGCAGATGCTCGATAGTTAATAAATCGGCGGTCGGCCCGGCCTTCACACTCCCATCATCGAACATCATCAGGGTATGGCTGCAGTAGCGTGCTGCAAGATTGACATCATGTAACGCCATAAACAGAGCCTTATTGTTATTCTCGGTGAGTGAACAAAGCCGGCTCAACAATTGGTGTTGATGTTGCCAGTCAAGATGATTGACGGGTTCATCCAGTAAATAGATAGCAGGTTGTTGTACCAGGACCATGGCGATCAACATGCGCTGGTATTCACCGCCAGATAAGTGCTGGATATCTCTATTTTCAAAACCTGCCAGGCCAACCATGGCCAGGGCGTCCTTTGCGATTTGATAGTCCTGTTCAGATTCCCATTGAAACGCCTTGAGATGGGGATGGCGTCCAATCATGACGTGTTCGATAACTTGTCCGGGAAATGGGTCCTGGTTGGTTTGCAGGAGCAGGGCGAGATGTCTGGCAACATCGTGTCGTGAGTATTCAGTAATGTTCCTGCCATTCAGACTTACCCTACCGCGATCGGCTTGCCGAATCCCGGCCAGGGTATGTAGCAGGGTTGTCTTGCCGGCACCATTCAGACCCAGAACAGCCCAGGTTTCACCGGGCTTAATGCGTAGCGATAGGCTGTCACATAAAAGCTTGTTACCAATTTCGAGGTGTAAATCGTGACAGCCTAGTATGATCTCATTACTCATAGCGACTTGACCCCACGATAGAGTAAGACAATAAAGATGGGTACACCAATCGCTGCAGTTAGAATCCCAACCGGCAAAGCAGTATCTTCGATGGCCGAGCGGGCGAAGGTATCGGCAAATACCAGCAGACTGCCACCGGCCAGGACCGCGCCAGGAATCAGTAAACGATGATCCCGTAACCCGATCAGACGTAATAAATGGGGAATGATTAAACCAATGAAACCAATGTTGCCTGCCTGGATGATTGCCATGGCGGTTAATAGTGAGGCAACCACATAGATTTGCCAGCGGAATTGATTGGTATTCAAACCCAGGCTTTGTGCCTGTAAGGCACCGAGCGATAAGACATTCAGACGCCGTGCGAAATAAAGGCAGACCAGAACCCCGACCCCTAATGTGAGTAACGGCGGCCAGAAGTTTTCAGCAAAACTCAAATCACCCATTAACCAGAAGATCAGGCTACGCAATTTACCTTGCGGGGCAATGGTTAGAACAAAGCTAATAATTGCCCCCCAGCCTGAGGCCAGTACCACTCCAGTTAATAACAGGCGTGTTGCTGTCCAGCTACCTTGTCCACGCGCCAGACCGAACACCAGAAACATAGCAAGTAATGCGCCGAGAAATGCAGCTACGGAAATCGTAAAGCCGGCAAAACCCAGGGCAATCGCAATCAGGGCAAACACCGCAGAGCCGCCGGAAATACCCAGGATATAGGGATCGGCCAGTGGATTGCGTAACAACACCTGCATCAAGGCACCGGCCAGGGCCAGTAAGGCACCGGTGGTAAAGGCGTGGATCATGCGCGGTACGCGTAACTCATAAATGACCTGGTGGTGTAATGGATTGGTATCACTGGTTAGCGCTGAAAAAACCTCGGGCAAAGAAAGCGACAGACTGCCGGAGGCAATAGCCGTGACAAAACTTATCAGGCTAATGATTAATAACAACCACAAACGCAAATAGGCCTTTTGCCTTGTGCGTATGATTGACCGTTCCTGGGTTTCCATGGTTATCTGTTTAACAGGAATTAGGTTAGATGTTTGGCGTGCAGATCGATAATCTTCCAGCCATGGGTCTCGGCCTCCTGACGCAGGGTTTTATCCGGGTTGACGGCGACCGGATGAGTGACCCGATTTAACAGTGGCAGGTCATTATGTGAATCAGAATAAAACCAGCTATCATCCAGACTATGTTTTCTTTCGGCCAGCCATTCATTGAGACGAATCACTTTGCCTTCCTGGTAACAGGGGGTGCCCCTGACATTACCGGTATAACGACCCTCGATGATCTCCGGTTCGGTTGCCAGCAAATTATCAATCCCAAAAGCTCTGGCAATAGGAGTTGTAATGAAGCTGTTGGTCGCCGTGATAATCAGTAATGTGTCACCCTGTTGGCGGTGCAGATCAACCAGCTCTATGGCCGCCGGTTGAATCAATGGTGCGATCACTTCTTTCATATACTGGTTATGGAGTTGTTGCAGCCGCTCGTTACTGATCTGCGTGAGTGGTTTAAGGCTAAATCTGAGAAACGCAAAAATATCCAGAGTGCCCGCTTTGTAGTCATTATAGAATTCCTGATTGATGCGTTGGTAAGAGTCTCCATCGACTTCGCCCTGTTCGATAAGAAACTTGCCCCATAAATAATCGCTATCACCCGCCAGTAAGGTGTTGTCTAAATCAAAGATAGCAAGACTCACGTTGTTTGTTTCCCCAAAATCTAAATGAGCTGCGCATCTTACCGTAAAACACACCAGGCTTGCCGAACAACCCATTAGTGCATCTAAGTGATTGATAATTAGGAAAAAATGTGCTTATCTTAGTAAGATTGCTAGCATGCAAGGCCTGTGAAACAATGGCTTTAACCAGTTTTATCAAGAGATTTTCGTAAGTGATTGATCGGCAAGGATATAGGGCAAACGTAGGGATCATCCTCTGTAATGATGAGGGGGACCTATTCTGGGCCCGCCGCGCCGGTGAAAATTCCTGGCAATTTCCCCAGGGTGGGATACGTGCCAACGAGACCCTGGAACAGGCTCTGTTTCGTGAACTGGAAGAAGAAGTGGGCCTGACCGAGCACGATGTCGAGGTAATTGGTCGCACCGAGCGCTGGCTACGCTACCGTATACCGAAAAGATACTTACGCTACCGTCGTCAGAGTCGGCGTTGCATCGGCCAAAAGCAGGTCTGGTTTTTATTGAAACTTGCCTGTGGTGAAGCCAACGTAAGTTTAGATAGTTCAGAGAAGCCGGAGTTCGATTCATGGCGCTGGATTAATTATCGCGATACCGTCGAACAGGTGATCTCATTCAAACGCACGGTTTATCGTAAAGCATTACAGGAACTCATCCCATTAATCAAACCCGACGAAACAATTAAGCTGATTGAGACATTCAACCATCAATAAAGAGCATGCTCTGGCGTCCAGGAGCTTAATCCATGCTTGACACCCTGCGTCGTATCATCAACGAAGTCAATGACGCCAAAGATCTTGACCAGGCGTTAGACATTATCGTTGCACAAGTGCGCCAGGCCATGGGGGCTGATGTATGTTCGGTATATCTAAAGGATGATATTCTGCAACAACATGTGTTGATGGCTACCGAAGGTCTTGACTATGCCTCGATTGGTATTGTGCGACTCAACTTTGATCAGGGCCTGGTTAGCCTGGTGGCGAGCCGGGCAGAGCCCATTAATGTCGAGAATGCACAGGCGCATCCACAATTCCATTATTTTCCGGAAGCACAAGAAGACAAGTACTTTGGTTTCCTCGGTGTCCCCATTATTCATCAACGAAATGTGTTGGGTGTGATCGTTGTCCAGCAAACCGAAAAGAAACGTTTTGATGAGGAACAGGAAAATTTCTTAATCACTATCGCTGCACAACTTGCCGGTGCTATGGCACATGCCGAAATCAGTGGCGAGATAGAACGTCTGTTCAATCAACATGAAGCGACCGATATAAGACCCTTCGAAGGATTACCTGGCGCACCGGGTGTGGCCATTGGCACGGCGATTACTATATATCCTTCATCCGACCTGGAAAAGATTCCAAACCGTTATGTTGAGGGAAAGGATAAAGATAAAGAGATAGAGGCATTCCACAACGCTTTGACGTCGGTTAAACAGGATATCACCAAGCTTTCAAATCGTTTAAAAGATGTATTGCCACCGGAAGAACGGGCTCTGTTTGATGCCTATTTACTCATGCTGGATAGTCACTCCTTACGTGGTGTCACCGCCGCACGCATTATGGATGGTAACTGGGCGCCGGGTGCGTTACGCCGTACGGTTGATGAGCAAATTGATGCCTTTGCGGAAATGGATGATCCGTATATGCGCGAACGGGCAGAAGACTTACGTGAGCTGGCACGTCGCATTCTTCATTACCTGTTGCAGGATGTTCAACGTGAGGTTAGCTATCCTGAATCAACGGTACTGGTTGGTGATGAAATCTCCGCTGCCCAGTTAGCCGAAGTACCACGGGAAAGGCTGGTAGGTGTGGTCAGTGCCAAGGGGTCACGTACTTCGCATGTTGCAATTCTCGCGCGCGCTCTGGGGATTCCTGCAGTGATGGGTTCTGCTTCGTTGCCAATCGGTCGTATCGATGGCCACCTGGTTATCGCCGATGGTTATAGCGGTAATGTCTACATCTCTCCACCTTCCCAGGTTCGCGAAGAGTATGAGCGACTGGCAAAAGAAGAAGAGATGTTGACCGCAGAACTGGTCAACCTAAGTGAAGACCCTTCGGTGACTGAAGACGGTATATTAATACCACTTAATGTCAATACCGGCCTGTTATCTGATATTACGCCTTCCTTAAATAGTGGTGCCAACGGGATCGGGTTATATCGGACTGAATTTCCATTCATGGCAAGGCAGAACTTTCCCGGGGAAGAAGAGCAGTATCGGATTTATCGTCAGGCCTTAACCGCATTTGCCCCACGTCCGGTAACCTTGCGTACCCTGGATGTGGGGGGGGATAAGGCCTTACCTTATTTCCCGATTATTGAAGATAATCCATTTCTGGGCTGGCGTGGTATTCGTATCACCCTGGATCACCCCGAGTTGTTCCTGGTTCAGGTGCGTGCCATGTTGCGTGCCTCAATTGGCCTGGATAATTTGCAAATCCTGTTACCGATGATCAGCCAGATGAATGAGTTACGTGAATCGCTCAGTTTAATCGATCGTGCTTTTGAAGAGATTCGAGAAGAATCGCAAGGCATAAACCGACCAAAAGTTGGTGTCATGATCGAGGTACCAGCGGCCGTTTACCAGGCGCATCGAATTGCCGAATGTGTCGATTTCCTCTCAATTGGCACCAACGATTTAACTCAATATTTACTGGCCGTTGACCGAAACAATGCTCAGGTAGCTTCACTTTATGATTCATTACATCCAGCCGTATTACAGGCTGTTTTCGACACCGTGATCGCAGCCCATGATATGGGTAAACCCGTGAGTGTCTGTGGTGAAATGGCCGGGGATCCGGCTGCGGTTGTATTACTGGTTGCGATGGGGGTCGATAGCCTGAGTATGAGTGCGTCGAGTCTCAACCGGGTTAAATGGGTGATTCGCAACCTGTCTACAAGTCGTGCCAGAGAGTACCTTGACGAGGCCATGAATATGGAAGATGCTGTTAGTATACGTGAGTTTCTAAACACCAAACTTGAACAGGCCGGTATGGGTGGTCTGGTCAGGGCAGGAAGATAAAGATGGCACATCAGCAAGCAAAGCTTGAAGAAACAGATCACCGATTAACGATCAAGGAAATCGTCGAGAACCTGATTGAGGATGATCGTGTGGATAAAGCCATTGCGGATGAATTCCTGATCCCGGTTCGCAATAGCGGCCTGGAAATCCATCCGCTGGTGATTATTTCTCAACAGGAATGGCCGGACAAACTCAATCCTAAAAAGAAACTGACACTGGAAAGATTAACCGAGTGGTTGGCCAATCGTTCTGGTATGAATTATTTTCGTATTGACCCATTAAAAGTTGATGTCACCTCGGTAACCAGTGTGATGTCATCGGCTTACGCCAATCGTCATAAGATATTGCCTATTGCTGTTAATGAGACAACAGTGACTATCGCAACGAGTGAACCTTATATTCGCAGTTGGGAAAAAGAGTTACATCACACCAGCGGTTTGCAGATTAAAAGAGTGATTGCTAATCCGGTTGATATCTCACGTTATCTCAACGAGTTTTATAGTGTTAGTCATTCAATCCGTACTGCTACGTCTGAGAATGACGAGGATATTCCGGGTGTTACCAACTTCGAACAGCTGATCGAGCTGGGGAATTCCGGTCGGCTGGATACCAATGATCAGTCAGTGGTACATATTGTTGACTGGTTATTGCAATTCGCCTTCGACCAAAGGGCCAGTGATATCCATCTCGAACCGCGTCGTGATATGAGTAATATCCGTTTTCGAATCGATGGTGTCATGCATACAGTCTATGAAATGCCAACTGCGGTTATGACGGTTGTCATTGCGCGTATCAAGGTGCTGGGCCGGATGGATGTTGTGGAAAAGCGTCGTCCTCAGGATGGCCGGATCAAGAGCAAGACGCCTGACGGCGATGAAATCGAATTGCGTCTTTCGACTATGCCCACGGCCTTTGGCGAAAAAATGGTAATGCGTATCTTTAGCCCGGATGTGCTGGTCAAGGATTTTTCCGGTCTGGGTTTCAGTGAAAAAGATTCATTTGACTGGAACCGGATGATTTCCCAGCCCCATGGGATCGTACTGGTAACTGGGCCCACCGGTTCGGGAAAAACCACGACTTTATATTCCACCTTGAAACAACTGGCTAAACCGGAAGTCAATGTCTGTACAGTGGAAGACCCTATTGAAATGGTGATCCCAGAATTTAACCAGATGCAGGTGCAACACAACATCGGCGTAAACTTCGCCGCGGGTATCCGTACGTTGTTACGCCAGGACCCTGACATCATTATGGTCGGCGAGATCAGAGATAAGGAAACCGCAGAGATGGCAACCCAGGCTGCCTTAACCGGACACCTGGTACTGTCAACATTACATACCAATGATGCCTCGGCAGCGATTCCCCGCCTCCGCGAGATCGGTATTCCTACCTATCTAATAAATGCAACGATTATCGGGGTGATGGCCCAACGCCTGGTCCGTACCCTCTGTCCTCATTGCAAGGAGCCGACCACGGTGGACGAGGATATGTGGAAAACACTCACCCATCCCTGGAAGGTATCCGGTAAGGGAACATTCTATAAGCCTGTGGGTTGTGACGAGTGCCGAAATACGGGATTTGTAGGACGTATCGGAATTTACGAAATGATGTTGCTGGATCATGATCTACGAACACAGATTCATTCCGAGACTGACTCCAAAACAATTCATAAGCTGGCGATCAAACAAGGTATGACAAAAATGCGCATTTCGGGTGCACGCAAGGTTGCCATGGGCTGGACAACGATCGAGGAAGTCATGAAAGTTGTCCCACTGGATGAAGAATGAGTACTACATAAAGATAGTATATTTACTTTATAAGTCTTGCTCACAGCTAAAATTGCAAGATAACCCTGTATTGAAAATTTGAATTTTACTTGTCTATGTTTATCTCAATTTAGATAAACGATACGAACTTATTTCATATTAACTAACAGGGAATATTTATTCCATGAACCGTCCTGCTTATCAGTCTGAACATCTACTTGAGTTGATGTTTGAGAATAACCACATGCCTGTAGCACTGATGGATACCGAATTTAACTTTTTGCGGGTCAATCATGCCTATGCCGCAGCCGATGGTAAGGAGCCTGATTATTTTTCAGGAAAAAACCATTTCGACTTATATCCTCATGACGACAATGAAAGAATTTTCAGGCAAGTCGTCAGGACCGGTAAATCATATTATGCCAAGGCCAAACCCTTCGAGTATGAACACGCACCTGACCGAGGTGTGACTCACTGGGACTGGACACTGGTACCCGTTCGCGACGATGGTGAGCTGGTTGGAGTTATGCTTCAATTAGTTGATGTAACCCAGCATATTGTCAGTGAAGATAAGCTTAACAAAGAGAAATTATTTAATAATGCGATTATCAATACAGCCAATGCAATTGTCGTAGTCCTCGATAAGTTCGGAACAATCAGAGAATTCAACCGCGCTGCTGAAGAACTGACATTCTATAACGCAGAGGAAGTCATCGGTCAATCTGTCTGGGATATATTTGTCTTACCCGAAGAGATTGAGTCAGTAAAAGCTGTGTTTTCTGAACTGGAACATAAGGCCATACCTAATCAGTACACTAATTACTGGTTAGCCAAAGATAAAAGTCGAATCCTTATTAACTGGAACAATTCAGTCATACTCGATAATCGTGATAAATTCGAATATGTGGTCTCAGTCGGTATTGATATTACTGAGAAAAGAGAGGCAGAAAATAAGTTACATATCACCCAGTTAGCGGTAGAGCATGCCAACAGTGCCATTGCCATGGCAAGCCTGGATAACAAGTTAGTCCATGTTAATCAGGCATTTCTTACCATGTGGGGTTATGACGACAAGTCTGAAGTACTTGGTCGCTCGCCACTCGAGTTCTGGAAATATCCTGAGCAGGCTCAACAGGTGATTAATGCATTACAACAGGAGAACAAATGGAAAGGTGAGCTGATCGGTGTACGCAAGGATGGTAGTGAGATAATCCTTCACCTCTCTGCAGGCTTGACTCTGGATCCTGAAGGTAAACCGATCAACATGATGGCGACTTTCCTTGATATCACAAAACATCGAGAAACCCAGGCAGAGTTACAGCGTCAACGTGATACCCTGACTGCAGCACAGGAAATCGCCCACATCGGTACCTGGGACTGGGATATCACCAGTAACACAGTGTTATGTTCAGAAGAGTTCTACCGAATTTTTGGCATAAACAAAAATGAGTCTGGCGCAACAACCTACGAGCAGTTTCGCGATTGCGTACATGAAGATGACAGGCAACGGGTCGATAAGGTAATTGAAGAATTTCTTTTAGATGAAAAAATACCCTATCGTAGTCAGCATCGAATAGTTCGACCCGATAATACTATTTACCATGTTGAGGAAGTGGGACAAATTTATCGTGATGAAGCCGGTACACCCGTGCGCATGATAGGTGTGGTTCAGGATATAACGAATACTTATTTGCATAACTTTGCGATGAAGCAACAGGCTGAGATTATCGATCAAATTCACGACTCGGTCGTATCGACAGATCTGGAAGGCAATGTCACGAGCTGGAGTAAGGGCGCAGAGCGAATCTTTGGCTATACAGAAGAAGAGGCTCTGGGCAGATATATTGGCTTGGTTTACCCTGAAGAAGAATTAGCAACGCTCGCACATGGAATTATTAAACCCTTGAAGGAAAAAGGGCTGCATGAAATTGAGGCTAAGATGCGCCGCAAATCCGGTGAGATTTTTTATGCGCATCTATCGCTTTCACTTCAAAAGGATATGAATGGTCAAGTCGTTGGTATGATTGGTTATTCCCAGGACATATCAGAGCGTAAACAGTCTGATGAGAAATTGAGGGAAACTTCAACATTACTCGAGAATATTGTTGAAAACGTACCTAATATGATTTTCCTGAAAAATGCCTCGGATTTACGTTTTGAATTTATTAATAAAGCAGGTGAGCAACTGCTAGGACTCGATCGATCAGATCTGCTAGGCAAAAATGATTTTGATCTTTTCCCAGAGCAACAGGCAGAGTTTTTCACCAATAAAGACAGGCTAGTGCTTAAAAGCAATAAGGTGCTCGATATTCCGGAAGAAAATATAAATACTGAACGAGGCACATTAATTCTGCATACAAAAAAAATTGCCATACGCGA
>JASFLV010000018.1:0-15254 GCA_050117915.1 Thioalkalispiraceae bacterium
TCATCGCCGACTTGCCATTATTGATCTGTCTGAACGTTCCAACCAGCCTATGCATGATGCACGTTTGGGTCTAAGCATCGTATTTAATGGTGCGATATATAACTATCCAAAGTTACGTCAGCAGTTTATCGATGAGGGCTACGAGTTCCAGAGTGAAGGCGACACGGAGGTCATCCTCAAAGCCTATCATAAGTGGGGCGAAGACTGTCCTGCGCACCTGGATGGTATGTTTGCCTTCGCCATCTGGGATAACAATAACAAGCAGTTATTCATTGCCAGGGATCGAATGGGGATCAAGCCCTTTTATTTTTCCAGCACCGACCAGTCTTTCCGCTTTGCCTCGAATATTCAGGCCTTGCTTGCGACCGGGGAAGTCGATACCTCGATAGACAAGATTGGTTTGCATCACCAGTTTACTTTACATGCCGTCATTCCTGCGCCGCATACCATTTTAAATGGTGTTAAAAAGCTAGAACCGGGTACAACCATGACCATTCAGCAAAACGGCGAGTCAACAACATCACGTTACTGGCGCTTAAGCGCAAAGCGTCCCGAAGAAGCACTTAGCGATGATGAATGGACTCAGCGAATTCATGATCAACTCCGAGAGGCGGTACGTAAACGCAAAATGGTAGCCGATGTCCCGGTTGGGGTGTTGTTGTCCGGGGGGCTGGATTCCAGTTTGTTGGTGGCGTTGCTGGCTGAGGCCGGGGTCAAAGATCTGTTAACTTTTTCAATTGGTTTTGAAGATCAACCTGAAGAAAAGGGCAGTGAATTTGAGTTTTCAGATCAGGTTGTTGAGCGGTATCAGACCCAGCATCACAAGATTCACATTCCCAACGATCAGGTGTTAAAACGTTTGCCGGAAGCAGTTCAATACATGGCCGAACCCATGTTTGGTCAGGATGCAGTGGCCTTCTTTTTATTATCTGAACAGGTTTCAAAGCATGTCAAAGTTGTGCAAAGCGGGCAGGGTGCTGATGAGGTGTTTGCCGGTTACTTCTGGTATCCAAAAATGGACCAGGATATTAATGGTGAATTTACCGATCGTTTTGCCCGCTATTACTTTGACCGGGAGCATGATGAATTCCTGGAGATGGTCAACGAGAAGTACCATGGCGAAGATTATACTCGCCAGAAGATTACCGAACTCCTGAACCAGCCAGATGCGGATGAGTTTATTGATCGGGTGTTGCGAATGGATGTGACGACCCTGATCGTCGATGACCCGGTCAAGCGAGTCGACAACATGACCATGGCCTTTGGTCTGGAGGCCCGGGTCCCGTTCCTGGATTCAGCCCTGGTTGAGCTCGCCGCCAGTATGCCGCCCCATATGAAACTGGGAAGCGGTGGTAAGCACGTGCTCAAGGAGATTTCGCGGGGGCTATTGCCGGACGCGGTCATTGACCGGCCAAAAGGTTACTTTCCCATGCCTGCCCTGAAATATGTCCGCGGAGAATTTCTGGAATTTATGCGTACTATCCTGCTTTCGGACACAGCCCGACAACGGGGGCTCTTCCAGCCTGCCTATGTGGAAAAGCTATTAGCTGAGCCAGATCAACACTTTACCCGTCTACAAGGCAGTAAACTCTGGCATCTGGCGCTGCTGGAGTTATGGTTACAAACTCATGTCTAATTGAAGATTGGCCTGCCAGGCTTGAAATTCAGCGTATTCGATCATACCTTAACAAAATAGTCAGATATTCTTTCGTTTTACTTAAGACTATATTAGAATTAAGTGATATTGGAGCCGATAATTTAACCAGCTAAGCCCGCCATGCTCCAGAAGCGTGCAGGCGCGAATCAACAGAGGTAACGTGATGGATGTATTAGAGCGAATTGACAAGATTGTAAAAGACAATCCAGTCGTCATTTTTATGAAAGGTACCCCACAGCTTCCGCAGTGTGGATTTTCAATGCGGGCTGCGCAGGCACTACAGGCATGTGGTAAGGAGTTTGCCCATGTGAATGTGCTCATGGATCCGGAAATCTTCGAAAACCTGCCTCGTTACCAGAACTGGCCCACCTTTCCACAGATTTACATCAATGGTGAATTGATCGGTGGTTGTGATATTACCCTGGAGTTGTACCAGAAGGGTGACCTGAAAAATATGGTCGAAGAGGCGGCAACCGCGGCATAAGATTTCGTGGATTAGTTGATATGGAAAGCCCGCTTCCAAGCGGGCTTTTGTTTTCTGGGTGACTGGAACTTCTTTACACGATTGCTGCGCAGATATGGATACAGTTTTTCTAGTTAATCTGACTCTTTTCGCTAAATCCCGATAAGCCTGTCCCAGGTATTCACGATTTTGCAGAACAGTTCGGCGGTCTTTTCCGCGTCATAGATAGCGGAGTGGGCCTGTTCGGCGTCCCATTCAATACCGGCAGCAATGGCTGCGCGGGCAAGCACGGTTTGCCCATAGGCAAGCCCGGCCAGGGTGGCGGTGTCAAATGTGCTGAAAGAATGAAATGGGTGCGATTTGATCTTGCTTCGATCAATGGCGGCCTTGATAAAACTCAAATCAAAGAAAGGGTTATGCCCAACCAGAATGGCTCGCGAGCATTGCTGGCGCTTGATCAAGGTTCGGATCGGTTTAAAGATGTGTTCCAGTGCTTCCTGTTCGGGTTTGGCCATTCGGAACGGGTGATGTGGATCAATACCGGTAAATTCCAGGGCACGGGGATCCAGTTCCGCTCCCTCGAAAGGTGCGACGTGACAGGCTGTGGTCGCCCCCGGACTCATCGTACCCTCGTTATCGACAATAATCGGTACTGCAGCAACTTCAAGTAGGGCATTTTTATCTGGATCAAAACCGGATGTCTCGACATCTATGATGACCGGAAGAAAGCCCCGGAAGCGTTCGGAAATACGTGGGATGTGAACTTCTTGATCTGTGTTACTCATTTGTACAGGATAACGAAATTGGTGCTAAATTTATAGCAGTAGTTTCAAGGTTGCGACAGGAATGTGTATGTGGCGAGAATTTTTTCGTAATAAATCTTTTTACCTGATAATAATCATCCTATTACAACCCGTTGTGGTTGGGGCGGGTAGCTTTGACAGGGGTATTCTCTGGGAAGTTTACAAATCGGGACAACAGAATAATTACCTGCTGGGCACCATACATTCCGATCATCCTTCGATTCTGGATTTGCCTGTGGAGGTGGAAAAGGCCTTAAACAGATCAACCAGTTTCACTGCGGAACTGGATCTGAATCTATCCTCCATGCTTCAGGCCCAAATGCAATTGTTTTTACCTGAGGGTAAAAGCCTTAAACAGATTGTTGGTCCGCGACTTTATGCAAAGTCTGTATCATTAATGCGTAGCTATGGAGTGCCTGAAATGCTGGTGGATCGAATGAAACCCTGGGCGATCGCGGCACAGCTTAATTTACCCAAATCCAAATCCGGGATCTTTCTTGACCTGAAATTACATCAAATTGCGCAACAAAAAGGTTTAACTACTTATGGCCTCGAGACAGTTGCTGAGCAAATGAGTGTGTTCGACAAGTTGAGTGAGCACAAACAGAAAATAATGCTAAAGCAGGCGATCGAGGATTACCCTTCTCTGCCCGGTAAGATTGCTAAACTGATTCGTTATTACTTGAATCGTGATCTACGGGGTTTATATATCTATAGTCAGTCTGAAATGAAGCGAGCTGACCCGGCTATAAGCGCTATTCTCCAGAACAAGCTTGTTAATGAAAGAAACCACCGCATGGTGAATCGCATGCTACCCCGGTTAAAAAAAGGCAAGGCCTTTATTGCTGTTGGAGTCTTACACTTGCCGGGTGAAAATGGAATTCTGCAGTTACTGGAAGACCGGGGATATCAGCTTAGATCAGTTTACTGAACAATAACCTGCCAGCTTAACTGTTCACCAGCACAAAGTGGTGAAATTTTTTCACTGCCGAATGATTTTAACTGGGGTACTGACCAGTTATTTTTTGTCAATGTGATCGTCTTTTCATTGACAGGCAGGTTGTAAAATTTGGCACCATTGATGCTCGCGAAGGCTTCTAGCTTTTCAAGAGCGCTTACCTGTTCAAAGATAGTGGCATATAACTCGATAGCGACAGGGGCGTTGAAGATCCCGGCACAACCACAGGCTGTTTCCTTGTTGGCAATTGAGTGTGGAGCACTGTCTGTACCCAGGAAAAATTTCGGGTCGCCCGAAGTGGCTGCTTTTATTAGTGCTTGTCTGTGTTGTTCATGTTTGAGGATCGGTAAGCAATAATAGTGAGGGCGTATCCCTCCGACAAACATGGCGTTGCGATTATACAGTAAATGATGCGGAGTAATGGTGGCTCCTATATTTGCCGGTGCCTGTTCTACATAATCAACCGCATATCTTGTTGTGATATGCTCAAATACAATCTTCAGTTCAGGAAAATCCTTGACCAGGGGAATTAGCTCGCGCTCGATAAATACCTTTTCGCGATCAAAAATGTCAACTTCTGGATCAGTAACCTCACCATGCATCAAGAGCGGCATACCTTGTAAACTAAGCTGTTCAAGGACTTTATACGTATGCGTTAATCGAGTAACGCCTGAGTCCGAATTGGTGGTGGCACCGGCAGGATAATATTTGACTGCATGTACGAATCCCGAATCTTTGGCCTTTTTAATCTCGGCAGGGTCAGTATTATCGGTTAGATACAAAGTCATCAGCGGAGTGAAGCCTGATTTCTTTGGTGATGCCGCCAGGATACGTTCTTTGTATTCTCTGGCCTGTTGGGTTGTGGTCACCGGTGGTATTAAATTGGGCATAATGATTGCGCGCCCGAAACAACGTGCGGTTTCTTTTACGACATCATTAAGTACTTCACCATCACGAACGTGAAGATGCCAGTCATCAGGTTGTTTGATTGTGATTGCTGTCATTGTCCTACCTATGCGAGCAACTATAGCACCAAAGGCCAGACTTGTTTAGTCAGTGCAACGCTTATTATGTAGGCAAAGGTTAGCAGGGCCAGAAGAAAACTGATGATAAGTGCCTGGCGAGACTGGCTGAAGCGAAGGGTATAGAGCCCAAGGAATATATAGAGAAACAGTGCGATAATTTTCACGCTGACCCAGTTCAGCCACGTTGGGTAGTATTGGCTGGCAATCACAAGATAGATCGCGCTGATCAATAGTAGCGTGTCATTGATATGCGGTAGAACTTTCAGCCACTTCTGCTGTAGGGTATTCGATCCTATGAGTTTCAAATAACTGCGGTAAATAAAACCTGTAATAGAGATTAGTGCAAAAATTACATGGAGTGTCTTTATCAGTGACATGGTATTTTCCTGAGTTGTGCAGCATTAAATGAGCGGAATCAAACTATTTCTTTACTGTGCCTTAGTGTTTCTAAAGCCTGTTCATAAGCAGGTAAGTGTATGGCGAGTCCATACTGTTTTGCTGAAGTTAGTATATCAACTAATTCTGTTCGGGTGGAATGGTTAATTAGTCCCTGATCTATCTGTGACAAAATTCTGACTCGTTCAGCACACATAATGAAAAATGTCAGTGGTTCATCCTTTAGGGCCATGATCATTTCATCGGCAAGGTCCTCGGCATACTCCCATAGTTTGTGTTTGATCGCCGCTTCAATAGCAATAAAGCAACATTCCAGCTTGCCTGGCCCATTTAACTGGTTGACCAGGCTTTTGGTTTTAACCAGATGCTCGCCAGCAGCCTCTGGGTTTTCTTCTAAAAGCGCAAACACAGGGTCCGTGTTCCAGGTCTGAGATCTCTTTGATGGGCTGGGCAATCCGCTCTCAGGATCCACTATTATATCGGTGAGCGTGTTAGCGGCAGCATTATCATGTTGTGAATTCTTATCTAGATAATATAGTGCAAGCTGGCGATAGTTCTGTATATATTGTTTCTGTACAACTGAGTCCAGTTTCTTGCACAAATCTAATGCCAGTTCTGTATGTTGTAGTAATTGACTGAATTGCCCTTTGTATAAATCGCTAACGCAAAGTACTGATAAGGTATTCAGGATAGTTTCATGATCAGAGATAGGCGTTGCCTGATTTATAATCTGTTCCAGATTATCGTTGCACAGGTTGAAGTCAGCTTGCAGGAGATTGACTTTTGCTAGTGATAAGGTGCTCTGAAGATCCAGATAACCGAGATTATGTTCTCTTGCCAGACGTGTTGCTATCTCAAGTTGATCGCGCGCCTCACTGATATGTAAAGAATCTATTTCAATATCGGCGCCGAGCAAGGCGCTATTTGTTAGCCAGTAACTGGATTTGGATTGTTTTGCATGCTCAACTGAGATTTTTATAAAGTGTCTTGCCGTATCTAATGTGTCAATATTTGCCGCGGTTAAGGCGCGATAGTAGTAATACCGTGAGAGTGTCTTATGATCTGGTGAAATTTCGTCAGAATTTACCGGATTTATTTTTTTAGTGAGAATCGCATCACATCTATCCAATAAACCTTTTGCCGCCAAAAATTGTTTGCGTTGTATCAAACCAATCGCCATTCCTAACCAGGCCTGTGCCTGTTGCTGAGACTTACTGGTTAAACGTTGAGCCAGCTCAAATGATTGAATCGCATTAGCAACTCGTTGCGAGCCTAATAACATTTCCCCTTTTTTAACTGCGACTAAATATTTCTCATCTTTGTCACTCGCGAGCGCATGTGCTTTGTCAAAAAAATAACTGGAGAAATCCAGACGAAATTCCTCCTTGGCAGCCATTGCAGCGGAGAGATAAGCTTTGGCAGCGCCTGGATGGCCTGCAGCCTCAAGATGATAGGCGTATAAATGGCTGTTGCCGAACATGTAATATGATGCAGCCTGTGAGTGTAATGATTTTCTCTGGTTCTGATCAATCAGTTGATAGATGCATTGTTGTATTTGTAGATGGCTAAATTCGAATAAATTGTTATGCTGAACAATATATCCGGCATTTATCAGGTTAGCGGGGCGGTAGTGAGGGTCGTCAAGTATTGATGTCAGGGCATTTAGACTAAATCGCATTCCCAGGGTGGCACAAACCTGCAGTGCGGAGCGATCAGTTTTTTGGAGTTGAACAAGATAGCGCCTTATTACACTAACCAGATTGTTTTGGAAATCAAAACACCCCGTTTGTTCGAGTCGCTGAGCCCATTGCAAGTAGACAAGGTCCTGTGAATATTTTTTTGATTCCAGTGGGAAAAGCTCGCTTAGTCTGGGCTCATCAATTTGCTTCAGGTAAAACCTTTTCAGGATTGTGCTGTTGCTTTGGAATGCCTTCAACACATCCGGATTTGCGCTGGCAAACACCAGGAAGATTTTCGACGCTGCCGATTGTTCCGCCAGGGATTGCAATATCGACATGTGCCTGGGTAGAGCGAGCTCAATATCATCGAAGAAAAGGATCAGTTTATTTTCACTGATGATATTTTTCAGAATATCGACTATCACTTGAGTATGCAGATATTCTCGATTATCCGGACTCAATCGGGAATAAATACGCTGTAGATGTTTAGCCAGTGGTAAATCAAATATAATAGATAAGATAGACAAATAGAGGTCATAACGAGAACTATTTTCAAAGAAACGATTGGTGATTAGCTCTGGTATTTCTTTATAGTCTGTTCCTGGGTCGCTATCACTAATTTCAATTAGCAGATCGCGAATACCGTTTTCATGACTGAATTTAACATTAAAAAAACATGTATAGGCCGTCTTGAAGTCTAACTGTTTGGCGATATCAGCTGTTTGCTTGAGTAACCAGGTTTTCCCCACGCCATTCTCACCAGTGATGAAGATAACCTGGCCTTGCTGGTCCAGTTTGAATGTGCTTAAAAGCTTAGCTATTGCCGACAGCTCATTTTCACGGCCGGGTTTCAGACCGGTAATGAGTCTGGTAGAAGGTTCATTAACTGGGTGTTTTATTTCCTCAACTTGCTGTTTTATCCGTAGGTAAGTACGGGTAGTTCGTTCCTCAGGTGTGGTATCAAGTCTTTCCCTGAGTATATTGCAGCATTGCTTATATTGCGTCTCAGCCTGGTCTGGCTGGTTGGTGTTGGCATAGAGTGAGATGAGGCAGCGATGTGCTGATTCTCTGATTGGATCGAGTTGTACCAGCTCTCTGTTTAACTTAATCGCCTTGTCAGTTTTACCTTCGAGAAGATTGTGTTCGGCGAGAAACTCAACCACATGAATATAACGCTCGTGGAGCTGTAATGTTACTTCTTCCTGCCAGAGAGTAAACGGTTCCGAACGAATACCGAAGCCATCCAGGAAACGACCCCGATAAAGCTGGTAGGCGTTTTCCTGTGATGCAAAGTCATGTATTTTTGCTGCCTGGGTAAACGTTACTACATCCACATCAAGCTTATCATGATTGATGTTAACTTTGTTATGAGTGATATCCAGTATTTTTTCGAAATCTGGCAGGTGTTTACGTATATCGGCGAGAGCCTGGCGTAGACTTTGTCGTGCGTGCTTCTCCGTGGTATTAGGCCAAAAGATTTGCGCAAGTTGCCTACGAGAAAAATCAGCTTCAGGTTGAATGGCTAAATATGCAAAAAGCGCCATTACTTTTTTGACCCGAAGATCAATAGTCTCTCCGCTAGCGGAAAACAGGTTGTAACCACCCAGCAGACGGATCTGCAGAATTGCCATTTACCCTCCCTATGTATTTCTTATTTTTATTATGTGAGTCTTATTTAATATTTTTAGTAATAGCCCACTTTATTTCATTTTCGCAAAATTGCAGGAGTTCGTCTAGACAAGATTGAAAGAAGAGTTACAAAACAATAGCTTGCAATGTAGATGAGGCAGTTATATCTAGCCGTGTAGTCAGTTATTCTGTGCGTAATGCTTCAACAGGATCCAGTTTGGCCGCATGTTGTGCCGGGATTACACCTGCAGCAAGACCAATAGCAATAGCAATGCACTCGCTCAATACGACAAAGGTCCACGGTGTATGTACTGGCAGGGCAGGAATGAATGTAGTGAGCAATAAACTAATGACAAAACCGATTAGCAATCCTGCCAGTCCACCGATTGCAGAAAGCACGACAGCTTCGCCTAGAAACAACGAGAGAATTTGTGAATGGCGTGCTCCCAGTGCACGGATTAGGCCGATCTCTGAGGTGCGCTCATTTACACTAATTGTCATAATCGTGATAATACCAATACCTCCAACGAGTAATGATATTCCCCCAATTGCGCCTACTGCGAAGGTCAGGACATCCAGGATTGAGCCGAGTACATCGAGCATTTGTTCCTGGGTCGTTATTGTAAAATCCTCTCTACCATGTCGCGCAGTCAGGATACGCTTTATTCCTTTGACGACCTGGTCTACGTTTGTTCCTTCATAGTACATTACATCGATCTCGACCAGCCCCTCACGATTGAAGAGTTCAAGCCCGCGTGCCACCGGAATATAAACTGTATCATCCAGGTCAAAGCCAAGTACCTGGCCTTTTGATTCCATCACACCAATAACTCGATATCGATCACCGCCGATGCGGATACGTTGACCGAGGGGATTCAGATTGCCGAATAATTCTTTCTTAACTTTGCTACCTAAGACTGCAAAGGCTCTTGGCGAGGTGGGATCATCATCTGGCAGGAATCGTCCAGAACGAACTGGCATACTAAAGGCGCTGGGGAAGTCATGCCCGGTACCATAAATAGTAGTGCGTCGTGTACGATTGTTGCCTTCCACCTCGGCATTTCCCTGAACGATACCAACAACACTTTTTGCATAAGGAAGACGTTTCAGGGCCTCGGCATCTTCTATAGACAGCGGTCTAACACTACCAAAGACACCCATACTCATTCCGGCGGTGGTAGTCTTACCTGGATTAACCGCAACAATTGTCGTACCAAACTGGGTGAATTCCTTGAGGACAAATTGATGAATACCTTCACCAATAGAAGTGAGTAGCACAACAGCAGCTATACCTACAGCAATACCGAGCATGGTTAAGAAGCTACGTAGCTTATGTGCCCATAGTGATGTTCCCGTCAATTGGATGAAGTCTTTGATTAACATATTAACGCCTGGCAAGGGCCAATACGGGATCAAGTTTAGATGCTTTACGTGCAGGTAATAAACTGAAGATTGCTCCGGTAAACACGGCAATAAAGAAAGAGATGAAGATTGCCCAGGTAGGTGGGTAAGCCTCCAGGTCTGGTAATGCCGCTCGAATACTCCAACTACCCAGTTGACCGATCACAATACCTATCACACCTCCGATAGAGGATAGCAGCAATGCCTCAACCAGGATTAAAATGACAATTTCGCTGCTAGACGCACCGAGTGCTTTTAATAAGCCAATCTCTGCAGTGCGTTGAGAGACAGCGACCAACATAACATTCATGATCAAAATTCCGGCGACAATGAGACTAATTGCGGCAATGCCACCGACTGCATAGGTGAGAGCTCCTAATATACGATCGAATGTGGCCAATACAGCATCCTGTGTGATTACAGTAACATCCAGCTCCCCCTGATGACGTTTTTTAATAGTATCTTCCGCGAATTTAATCACAGACGGGATAGCCTCACGAGACTTCACCTCGATCAAGATACGAAATAGAGAGGAAACATTAAACAGCGATTGCGCGGATGCAACGGGGATAATCACTATTTCTTCCACATCAATACCGATAGAGCGTCCCTCGGAAGCCATAATCCCAATGATACGATATCGGTTTTCACCCAGGCGTAGCCATTGGCCCAAGGCGTTATGACTACCAAATAGTTCGTCACGTATCTTGGCGCCAATCACGCAAACGGGACTTGCTCGATCCCAGTCAGATTCAGCTAAAAATTGGCCACGTGCCATTGTCCAGTGTCTGATTTCCAAGAGGTCACTGTTACTACCCATTACCGTGACTTCCCGTTTGCGATTTTGCCAGGATGCCTCAGCGACACCAACATTCAGTGGTGCAATGCGTGCAATACGAGGATGACGTGTTAATGCCTGCGCATCATCCAGCGTCAGGTCGCGGGGAGTCACCCCCATCATAGTTGCCATACCCTGGCCGGCTGTTTCACTGCGACCAGGTAAAACTATAACCAGATTGGTGCCTAATGATGCGAATTCACCGCGTACATAATGACGGGCGCCTTCACCTAATGCGGTCAACATTAATACCGAGGCTACACCGATACACATAGCCAGTAACATAAGAATGGTACGAGTGTGATAACCCTTTAATGCTTGCCAACCAAACGTAATCACATCGATGGAACGTATCATGTCAGTTAGCCTGAGTGATCAGATTCGATACGTCCGTCTACCATTTGAATAGAACGTCGGGAACGTTCACCCAATGCAACATCATGGGTTACCATAATCAGGGTGATACCTTGTTGATTAAGGTTTTCCAGGGTCTTCATGACATCGTGTCCGGATTTTTGATCGAGATTACCAGTTGGTTCATCCGCCAGTAAAACAGATGGTTCAGTAATTGTTGCCCTGGCAATTGCAACACGCTGTCGTTGTCCACCAGATAATTGATCGGGTTTGTGATGGGCCCGATCAGTCAGATTCAGCTGTGCCAGTACCATGTCAACTTTTTCTTTTCTGCTCTCGGGAGGAATAGCTGCGAGCACTAAAGGAAGCTCGATATTTTGTGCAGCAGTTAAACGTGGTACCAGATGAAATGACTGAAAGACGAAACCAATGTTTTTATTGCGTGTTTCAGCTTCTTCATACTCATCTAACTCCGTGACATTTCTATCATTCAGATAATAGGTGCCTGAAGTGGGATGATCGAGCAGACCAATTAAATTTAATAAGGTTGACTTTCCAGAGCCGGAAGGACCCATGACGGAAAGATATTCGCCTTGCTGTATTTCCAGGTTTATATTGTCCAAAGCATGTACCACCTGGTCACCTACCTGAAAGTTACGATGAATGTTTTTCAGTTTAATCATCGAAATTAGTTGCGTTTGTTACGCGTTTCAATCTTGACCAGAGCACCATCAGTTACACCTTCGCGATCAATGGATACGACAATTTGTTGATCATTCTCCAGTCCATTTTTGATTTCGGTAAATTTCCAGTTACTCAAACCAGTCTTTACTGGAGCCTCGCTTATTGTACTACTGCCAGGATCATAAACATAAACGAAGTTACCTTCGAGCAGTGCCTCGGTTGGGATTCGCAAGCTATTCTTAACGGAGTCAATAATCACTTCTACATCTGCAGTATAACCAGGTAGCATATTTGCGTTATCTTTCTCTGACAGGAATTCGACCTCTACATCAACGGTACGTGCCTGTTTTTCGATATCGAGGACATAAGGAGCGACTCGACGGACTTTACCTTTGAAATACTCTTTACCAAATGCATCCAGGGAGATTCGTGCTGTCATCCCGGCTTTAATTTCTGGTGCGTCAACTTCATCAATGGGTGCGGCAACATACAGACAGCTGGCATCAATGAGATCGATGGCAGGCGGGGTGGCGATGCCAATTGGGGAGGGAGTAACAAACTCACCGAGTTCACCATTAACTTCAGCAATGGTTCCGTCAAACGGAGCAGATAATTGTGTGCGTTCCAGGGCGGCTTGTGCAACAGCAAGTTTTGCTTCACTGACTTTGATGGTAGCTGTGGCCGCTTCACAGCCTGCACGGCGTGCCTTGGCCAGGCCGATTGCCTGGTCCGCGCTCTCATCAGAAGTCAGGTTTTTCTTACGCAACTGGACCAGTCGTTTTGCCTCACGTTCTGCCACCTCTGCCTGGACACAGGCCTCTTTGGCGCGTGCCTGCGTGGCTTGCTTTTCACTTTTTGCCAGCTCGACTTGTGCGGCTAAATCGTCATTCCAGATTTCAAACAGGATCTGGTGTTGCTTGACTTTGTCACCCTCTCGAACAGGCAAGTTGGCAATTTGACCACCAATCGAAGGAGACAGTTTTGCACGCCGACAAGCTTTTAGTGTACCAGCACGCGTGTTCGTGACGGTGCGTTCTACCTCGCCAATTTCCACGTTAGTTATCTCTACAACAACCGGTTTCGGGCGTTGTAACCAGACAATTAGGGCAATAACTAGCGTAACCATGATAATGGCGAAAATGAGTAAACGCCGCCGCCGGCTCATGTTGTTCTCCTTATTTGTGTTGTCCTGCAGATGAGATGATTTCTTATTTAGTGTTTAAAAGCTACTCACATATTGTAACAAAATATTTCCAGTGCCACCGGAAGAGAACGGGCTGCAAGCATTGCTAAGAAATTTTATTCAAAATTTATTTTAGCATCAGTTTCATGAACAGTGTTTCCCAGATCAAAAATACCTAATCGGGAGCAACCCGGTTTTTCAATGAACATCACGCTTCAGTTTGCTATGGATCCACTTAAGTGGAAACAACATGGAAACGCTGTGTTGATATTCTCGATATTTATTTCCAAATTCCATAATTAATTTTCGTTCTTCGAGCAGGCTACCAATGATCAGGTAGAGAGTTAATATTGTATTGATAATTATTGTCGAGGTGTCCACAGGCCTTGCCCAGAGTAGAAGGATTAGACCTGTATACCACGGATGCCTGACCAGTGCGTGCACTCCACTAGTATCCAGTTCAGTGGTTAATCCCTGCCGGGTATTCTTTTCTTTCAACTGTGTGATACCAATAAAGCGTTTTGCATCGTATTTTTTCGCTCCCAGCAAAAATAACAAAATTCCTAGAGCAATAAAAATTACCTGTAGAATCCGCCAATGGCCATTCCAGTCAAACAAAGGAGTGGTTATCAATGAATGGTGATAAAGGATGACAGGTATCAGCGTTAGGATTGCAACAAGATTGAAAAGTAAACGATAATACCTGTAATAGCGACCAGTAAGTTTTTCAAGAAAGCGGGTGAAGGCAGGCGTAATCATCGCACTGTGCAGGGCACACCAGGCAATCGTTACAAAGGCTAAGAGCAGATAAGAATATAAATTACTGGTTTGCATGGTTATTGGTGACTTTGTAATGTTTGACGCTTTAACTCATCGTATATACCGTCTTTCTTGAGTTGCCGGAGTACGGCATTCGCTTTGGGGACCAGCTGTGCATGCCTTTTGTGCAGATAAAAATATTTCTGCTTATTTGCAAGTGGTTCTTCAAGCGGTTTTATGTCTGTAAGCTTCAGCTTTTTTACTAGATAATTACCTGCTTCATGTGCATACAATACAACCTCAACCCGTTTTTTCTCCAGTAATGTGAAGAGTTGCTCTGGGCCCCGTACTTTTATCAAGCTTCGATATTTTTTTACATTTTTATCAAAGATTTTCCAGCCAGTGATATAGGCGACATCATAGTTCGCCAGGTCATCCCACGTCTTTATGCGTTCAGGTGTCCGGGTGAAGGCGGTATATTTACGGACATTCGCTGGCTCGGTAATACGAACAATATTGGGGTAAATTGCCTCAAGGCCAGCAACCCGCGTGAGAATCGCATCATCGATACCATTGTTTAAATTGATCAGTCCACGCTCAGCGGGGACGTTATGGATGGTGATTTTCTTGAATCCCAGTCGGTTGAATAATTCTATCGCCAATAGGTCTTCAAAACCATCATGTTTAGTTGTTGCGGTTGGTGGATGAAGCGGGGTATTAATATAAAAGATAGGGTCTTCAGTCTTGTTTTGCGCAAAACAGGTGACTGGCAAGTACAGGAATAATAAATAAATTAGTATCTGCTTCACAGTGGACATCTTGTGTAGAACCGGGATTATTTGTCTGGCTATCTTTATAATATAAACATAGATTGTGATTGTGAGTAAATCAAAGTGTTTTTAATCTGTCACCTAAAATTAAGCGATTTTTTACTTGCATTAGTTTTACATCTTCAGGTGGCTTATCTAATAGAGCTAACACCTGTTGGGCAGGGGCAGGTAGCAGGGCGCAGGCAGACAGCATGAGAACAGAAGCAAAAAAAACTTTTCAAACCAGCCTGTAGAGCAAAGTCTTTTATACAGCAGGTCATTGATATGTCTGTTTTTTATAAATGGAATATTCCCAGTATTGTTTACTTGGGAATTTTGGGCCTTGCCAATCCAGTCTATTCAATTCTTTGGCAATGTATGTATTAATAAAACCGTGTCCAACAAAAAGTACTCTTTCATGTTGCTCAGCGAGAAAAATTAATTTTTCAGCACAAAGCTTGGCACGTAACTTACCCTCTCTAAAAGCCTTTTTAAACTCCAGTGTTCCTGCTACCCAGAGCAAGATAAATAATTTGCTCCATGTCATAGCTTTGAGTTTTAGGAATGGAATCGGTATAAATGAATCATCAATTTCGCGAAACAGAGGATCAATGAT
>JASFLV010000019.1:0-15201 GCA_050117915.1 Thioalkalispiraceae bacterium
TACGCAAGGTCTTGCTATGATACTTCGGGACTTTGGCATTTTTATGCACACCCAGGGTATGTAAGGCTTTACGAAACACCGGCATTTTATTTGCGGCATTGACCGTGTTGACCACCACTGGAATGCCCGCCAGTTTCCCCACCGTATCGGTACTACTAAGTACCCGGTTGCGGATACTGGTACCGTGCTGCTTAAAATGCACCGCCTTGGCACGTAACATCAAATGCGGAAAGTCGACATTCCATTCATGGGGTGGTACATAAGGACACTTGGTCATGTAACAGAGATCACATAGATAGCAGTGATCCACGACCTTCCAGTAATCCTGCTTGGCGACACCATCGACCTCCATGGTCTCTGACTCATCGACCAGGTCGAAAAGCGTTGGAAAGGCATTGCAAAGGCTTACACAGCGGCGACACCCGTGACAGATGTCATAGACCCGCTCCAGCTCCTGGAATAAAGCATCCTCGTTATAAAAGTCTGGATCCTGCCAGTCGATGGGGTGTCGGGTTGGAGCTTCGAGGCTGCCTTCGCGATGACTTCCAGTTGAACTCATGAAATAAACTCCTGGTTAATATTTCAGAACACCCCCACTCTTGTATCAGAGTGGGGAGAACTGAACTTTAAACGTCCTGGTAATGACGTTATTAGCTATCCAGATTGTCTAATGCCTTCTGGAAGCGGTTGGCGTGAGAACGTTCTGCCTTGGCCAGTGTTTCAAACCAGTCAGCAATTTCATCGAAGCCTTCGTCACGTGCGGCTTTGGCCATACCCGGATACATGTCGGTGTATTCATGGGTCTCACCGGCAACCGCCGCTTTCAGGTTATCGCTGGTTCCACCGATGGGCAGGCCTGTGGCAGGATCACCGGTTTGTTCGAGATATTCCAGGTGACCATGGGCGTGACCCGTCTCACCTTCAGCTGTTGAACGGAAAACTGCCGCTACGTCGTTGTAACCCTCGACATCAGCCTTTGATGCGAAATACAGATAACGACGATTTGCCTGAGATTCGCCAGCAAAGGCGTCCTTCAGATTTTGTTCTGTCTTGCTGCCTTTTAAATCGGCCATGATAGATACCTCCAGATTGTGTTTATGAGTCTGCAAATGCAGGAAATCCTGTATTTAGACTTAGTCTAAATCGTATCAAGTAAGATAGACGAGGCAGAATATACTGTCAAGACTTATTCTAAATTGCCCTGACCCTGATCAGCTTCCCTGCCCTAATTAATTGAAAATACGAGCCTACTGCGCTCGTCCCCTTGATTCAACGTTATCCTGAGTAAGGGCAGCTGCCCATTGAAGCAGACGACGGTTTCGGCTACCTTAGCCACCTTTCTAGCCCCTGGTTTTCAAGTCCGGGGACAATCAACGCGAGTGAAGAACGGGAAAACGATGGCCACAAAAAAGAAGGCGGTGTCTAAAAAATCCGCTAAACAACACAACAATTTTGAAAAGGCCATGGCAGAGCTGGAATCGCTGGTCGCCAAGATGGAAAAAGGCGACCAAAGCCTCGAGTTGTCACTCAAAGATTTCGAACGCGGTGTAGAGCTTACTCGCCAATGCCAGCAGGCGCTCCAGGAAGCCGAGCAAAAGGTCCAGATCCTGACCAAAAACATGGGACAGGAAGAGTTGCAAGCCTTTGACGAAGACGACGAAGCGTGAACCTGGAACAATTGAAACAACAATGGCAATCCAGGGTCGATGCCTGCCTGGACAGATGGCTACCCAAGGATTCCATAGAACCTGGCAGGCTTCATAGCGCAATGCGCTATGCCGTATTCAATGGGGGTAAACGAATTCGTCCAATTCTGAGCTACGCAGCTGGGCAGGCCGTCAATGCCCCCCTCCCGATGCTCGATCAGGTTGCCAGTGCGGTGGAATGTATCCACGCCTATTCCCTGGTTCATGACGATCTCCCTGCAATGGATAATGATGACCTGCGCCGTGGCAAACCGACGGTGCATAAAGCCTATGATGAGGCCACCGCAATCCTGGCGGGTGATGCCTTGCAGGCGCTGGCCTTTCATATCCTTGCCCATGGCCTGGATGGATCCATCCCGGCCGAAACACAACTGACGATGATTGATTTATTGGCGTGTGCCAGTGGCTCCCGAGGCATGGCAGGTGGACAGGCTATCGATCTCACCGCCGTCGGCAAGGAGATCAGCGAAGTAGAACTGGAAAATATGCATATCCACAAGACCGGGGCGCTGATCCGGGTGAGTGTTAAATTAGGCGCAATGTGTGCCAGTGACCTCCAGCCTGAACCAATGAACAATCTGGATCATTATGCCAAGTGCCTTGGCCTCGCCTTCCAGATTACTGATGACATTCTCGATGAAACGGGGGATACCAGAATAATAGGCAAGACCCAGGGCGCGGACCGGGCGCTGAACAAACCGACGTATCCCAGTATTATCGGTCTGGACGCCTCCCGGCAACTGGCCAAAGAGCTGATCGATGATGCCATTAGCTCGTTAAGCGGGTTTGGGGAAGCCGCAACGACTTTACGTGATATCGCCAGTTATATACTCGATCGGTCACATTAGGTAATTTTATCCACAAATCGTTATTATCACTTTGCCATTCCCCGAATAACGCATACTATATATACTTGAAATAGACAGCATACCCTATGAGCCAGCCAAATTATCCACTATTGAACCTGATTGATGACCCCGCGCAATTGCGCGAGTTGTCCGTCGATCAATTGGATCAGCTGGCCGAGGAACTCCGCCAATATTTGATCCAGACGGTTAGCGACACGGGCGGACACCTGGCAGCGGGTCTGGGTACCATTGAGCTAACCATTGCCCTGCACTATGTGTTTCAAACCCCCGAGGATCGCCTGATCTGGGATGTGGGTCACCAGACTTATCCCCATAAGATCCTCACAGGTCGACGCGACCAGATGTCCAGCATGCGCAAAAAAGGTGGCCTTTCAGGATTCCCAAAGCGGGACGAAAGTGCCTATGACGCCTTTGGTGTGGGTCATTCCAGCACCTCGATAAGTGCTGCGCTGGGTATGGCTCTGGCTGCCAAACAGCAGCAAAAAGATACCCAGGTTGTCGCCGTCATCGGGGACGGCGCCATGACGGCAGGCATGGCCTTCGAGGCTCTAAACCATGCCGGTGACCTGGATGCCAACCTGCTGGTGATCCTGAACGATAACGATATGTCCATTTCGCCCAACGTGGGTGCGTTATCGAATCACCTGGCCCGCATATTGTCCGGGCAACTCTACTCGAGCATGCGAGAAGGTAGTCGCAAAGTACTCAGTGTGATGCCATCGGTATGGGAACTGGCCAGGAAGACCGAAGAACATATGAAAGGCATGGTGGTACCTGGTACCTTGTTTGAAGAACTGGGCTTTAATTACATCGGCCCGGTGGATGGACACGACATCAATACCCTGGTCAAGACGCTGAACAATCTTTCCAAGTTAAAGGGCCCGCGCTTTTTACACATTGTCACCAAGAAAGGCAAAGGTTTCCAACCCGCTGAAGAAAATCCCTGTACTTACCACGGTGTTGGCAAGTTTCACCCCGAATCTGGCAAGTTAGAAAAATCAGCGCCAACCGGCCCTACCTACACCGAAGTATTTAGTGACTGGTTATGTGATATGGCCGCCCAGGATCAACGCCTGGTCGGCATTACTCCAGCTATGCGCGAGGGCTCTGGCCTGGTGAGATTCTCTGAGGAATTTCCTGATCGCTATTATGATGTCGGTATTGCGGAACAGCACGCGGTGACCCTGGCAGCAGGCCTGGCCTGTGAAAATTTAAAACCTGTAGTTGCGATTTATTCCACATTCCTGCAGCGCGCCTATGACCAGCTGATCCATGACGTGGCCCTGCAGAACCTCCCCGTTTTATTTGCGATTGACCGCGCTGGCGTGGTTGGTCCAGACGGGGCAACCCACTCGGGCAGTTTTGACCTGAGTTACATGCGCTGTATCCCGAACATGTTGATCATGGCGCCGGCAGATGAAAACGAGTGCCGACAAATGCTCAGTACCGGTTTTGTACATGTTGGTCCTGCTGCAGTGCGCTACCCTCGGGGACAGGGACTGGGCGTTGAGGTCTCTGGGTCACTGGATCCGATTGAAGTTGCCAAGGGTCAGGTATTACGTGAGGGGGATGGTGTTGCGATTCTCTCCTTTGGCAGCTTGCTGGGTGAAGCGACCCGCGCTGCGGATGTGATCAATGCCAGCCTTGCCAATATGCGCTTTATCAAACCGCTGGATGAAGAATTGATTATCGAATTGGCAAAGCACCATGAAATCCTGGTGACACTCGAGGATAATGCAGTAGTGGGCGGCGCAGGTAGCGCAGTAAACGAATTGTTACTCCATTCTGGCATCACAATACCCGTACTGAATCTCGGACTTCCTGATCGATTCCTGGCCCATGGCAGCCAGCAGGAAATTTTATCCGAGGCAGAATTAACTGCAGATGGTATAATTCGACGCGTGGAAGCCTATTTGCACGCGAATTCGCAAGTCAAACACACCACACAAACACCTCTTTTCCGAGTATAATCGTAGGGTACTTAAGATGGCTGGCCGTTATCGGATGAAAATTGTGACCGATTTTGCTGCTGCACACTTGTTGCGCGGCTATCCCGGTGTTTGTAGCCGGTTGCATGGTCATAACTGGAAGGTCGATGTCGAGGTGATGGCCACCAAGCTGGATCAAATTGGCATGGGCATGGATTTTCGTGAAATCAAGGCTGCAACCAAGGAACTTATCGGTGCACTGGATCATCGAAACCTTAATGATATACCGCCATTCGATGAGATTAACCCCACGGCAGAAAACATTGCTGCCTATATCTTTAAGGGCCTGAGTAACGAACTGAACAATGAATCTGTCAGCGTAAGCACCGTCACGATCTGGGAAACCGATCGCGCATGCGTGACATATTCCGAGGATGCATAAAATGAATAACAAGGTAACGAATCTTGTGATTGAAGATGTACAGAACAGGGCGGACACCCGCAACATTCCGATCAACAAGGTCGGAATCAAGGATATCCGTCATCCCGTACGTGTCCGCGATCGTAGCGGTGGTGAACAACACACGATTGCCAATTTCAACATGTATGTGAATCTGCCACATAATTTCAAAGGCACACATATGTCGCGCTTTGTTGAAATCCTGCATCACCACGAACATGAGATTTCTGTTAAATCCTTTAAGGAAATGTTATCGGAAATGACCGAGCGCCTTGAAGCAGGCTCCGGTCACATTGAAATGCATTTCCCTTATTTCATCAGTAAGAAGGCACCGGTGTCAGGCGTCGAGAGCCTGATGGACTACGATGTGACTTTTATAGGTGAAATACACGACAACGTCCCGCAAATGAATATCAAGGTCATTGTGCCGGTTACCAGCCTCTGCCCCTGCTCCAAGAAAATTTCAGATTATGGTGCGCACAATCAACGCTCACACGTCACTGTAACTGCACAAATTGCCGAATTTGTCTGGTTGGAAGAACTGATCGACGTAGTGGAACAGGAAGCATCCTGCGAACTTTATGGACTGCTAAAGCGACCCGACGAAAAGAATGTTACTGAACGGGCTTACGATAATCCCAAGTTTGTAGAAGATATGGTTCGCGATGTCGCCGCACGTCTAAACGCTGACGATCGCATCAACTACTATATCGTCGAGTCTGAAAACTTCGAATCAATACATAATCACTCTGCATATGCGTTGATCGAAAAAGACAAGACTAAAGAAGAAGCAAACAACGACTAAAGGCAGTTACTTGCGGCGTATCTCGTAGCGATTGCCTTTATCCTCTTTCATGTTGATTCTGACCCGCTGTTTACTCCAGCCATGTACCTTGTCATGCGCCTCAACATAAATAATATTCTTGCCTTTCGGCACCAGGACACTGGCTAATGTCCGAGTAAAGGGTTGTTCATTTTCATGTGGATGCCAGAGTTTCCTAAAACCTAATTCATTGCCCTCGCCATCAACGATGCGCCAGCCATCCGCGTAATGTTTCCAGCCTTCGTCATCATGTTTTAAAGTCACGTGAAATGTCCAGCGATGAGCACTTGGTTCGATCATGACTTTAATGATCTCAACATCGTTCGCCAGACTGGTATTGGAAACTAATACGCATGTCGAGATCACGAGACCTGTTAATAATTTTTTCATTTCAACTCCTCATACCAGGTGAATAGGCTAAAAAATGCCAGTGGTACTTATCAGGCCAGTGAATCTTGCGATCAGATGCATACAGATCAGGGCAAAGATTCCCGCAACCACGTCATCAAGCATAACACCAATACCACCTTTTATACGTGAATCGATCACAGATATGGGCCATGGTTTGAGGATATCGAAAACCCGAAAAAGGAAAAACCCCAACACAACAGAGGCTGGCGTAGGATATATAAACAGCATAGTAATCAAAAAACCAACAATCTCATCCCAGACGATAGCTGGATGATCCTGAACACCCAGCCGCTTTGTTGTGTAGTCACACAGGTAAATTCCCAGAATCAATGTTGAACTGCATGCGATTAAATAAATCGTCTCAGAATCAAATAATATAATAAGCAGATATAAGGGGATAGCCGTCAGAGTGCCAAAGGTGCCGGGTGCTTTGGGAAGCAGTCCACTGCCGAAACCCAGACTTAAAAAATGAATTGGATTTTTTAAAAACGATAGGGGTACAGGTTTAGCTTTCATGATGACAGAAAATGATCAAAGCCCTTTTTAGCAAGTGTCGTTTGTTGTCCATCACTAACCATGAATAATCCTTGTTGATCAATTATCTTTCCGATTCTGGTAATGGGACAACCGGTTTCTTCGCTAATTGCATCTACCCTGCTCCGTTCAGTTTCTGGTGTAGTGAAGCAAAGCTCATAATCATCACCACCATGCATGGCTAACTTATATTGTGTTTCTAACCCCAATCCACATTGTTGCAATGGCTCGGACAAGGGAATCAGTTCTTTATCAATCTCAGCACCAAAACGTCCTGTTTCAAGTATGTGCCCCAGATCAGCAGTAAGTCCATCAGAAATATCAATACAGGCTGTAGCCAGTCTTCTAAGCGCGAGGCCAATATCAACTCTGGGGGTGGGTCGATGCAGACGTTCGAATAATAGCTTTTCATCTGATGAATAATGATCTCGGTTCTCCTGTAACACCATTAAACCGGCAGCGGCATCACCCATGGTCCCGGTTACAAAAATGTCATCACCTGGCTGGGCACCCGTTCGCGATAATGCTTCACCTTGAGGAACAGCCCCGCCGATTTGAATAGTTACGCTCAAGGCTCCACGCGTGGTATCGCCACCAATCAGGTTCAGCCCATACTCGCTGGCAAGTTCTTTCAGACCACTTGAAAAACTTTCTAGCCACCGTGTCTCAATATTCAAAGGCAAACTGAGTGACATTGTAAACCAGAGCGGTTGTCCCCCCATAGCCGCAATATCACTGATATTGACTGCAAGCGCTTTATAACCTATGTCTGCTGGTGAGGTATCGGCAAGAAAGTGCACACCCTCGTTCAATGTATCGATGGCAACGAGAAGATGCTCATTGGGATTTGGATTCAATATCGCGGCATCATCTCCCACACCAGTGACCAACCAGTCCTGAGCCTTGCCTATATTGGAAAAATAGGTTTTGATTATGTCGAATTCGGATTCTGACATGGAAAGTAATTATCGTTTAGCTTTGACCTCCATGGAACGAACATCCATGGCGACTTTATCAAGAATACCATTGATGAACTTGTGGCCCGCCTCAGCACCAAAGGTTTTCGCCAATTCAATCGATTCATTGATAACAACCCGGTAAGGTATATCCAGGCGGAACAGCAATTCAAAACATGCAAGCCTGAGGATTGCCAGCTCTACCGGATCTATTTCCTCTAATGGGCGGGACAAATGGACTGACAGAGCTGCATCCAGTTCCTTCAGCTTTGCCGGTACCCCAAGCAACAGTTCCTTGAAATACGCCTGATCAATTTTCTTCAGGTCGTGTTCTTTCAGGTAGGTATGATAGACATCACGTGGATCATTGCCGGACACCTGCCACTCATACAGGCCCTGCATGGCCATACGTCTTGCCCGTGAGCGTGCTTTACTCATCTATCTTACCTACTTGTTAAAGAACAATCCCGATCAGTGTTCTGACACGAGTTAAAAATTATTAAGAAAACTGTTTTAATAGATTGACCATTTCTATGACAGACAGGGTCGCTTCCTCGCCCTTGTTGCCAGCCTTGGTTCCGGCGCGCTCAATCGCCTGTTCAATAGTATCGACGGTCAACACGCCAAAGGCAACGGGCAAACTGTTTTTGAGCATAACTTGCGACATCCCTTTGACACATTCGCCCGCAACATAATCAAAATGCGGCGTTCCCCCTCGAATCACACAGCCGAGGGCAATGATTGCATCATAACCACCCTTGTCCGCCATCACCTGTACAGCGAGGGGTAATTCATAGGCACCTGGCACCCAGACAACTTCAATATCACTACCTTCCGCACCATGACGCTTTAAGGTATCAAGCGCACCTTTGAGTAAGCTCTCAGTAATAAAACTGTTAAAACGTGCGACAACAATCCCAAACTTGTTGTTGCGACAAACCAGGTCGCCTTCGATTACTTTTGGTTTGCTCATGTTAACCAACCTTTTCTATTAATTAATGTATTCGACTACTTCCAGATCAAAACCGGAAAGCGCATGTAATTTTTTCGGCGCACTTAACACACGCATTTTGCGCACACCTAAATCTGTCAGGATCTGCGCGCCGATACCAAAGGTGCGCAAGTCTGCGCTGCCTTCAGAAGCCGGCAGGTCTTCCCCTGCGTCTTCGGCAGCATAGTTTTTCAGGTGTTCAACCAGAAGATTATTGTCTTCCGGTAGACGCAGTATCACCGCGACACCTGTACCTTCTTTTTCAATACGCTGTAAAACATCCTCCAGAGGCCAACCACAATCACTCCGTTCACTGCCAAAAATATCGCATAGTGTATTCTCCACATGGACCCGTACCATGGTCGGTGTATTCCGATGGATCTCACCTTTTACCAGCGCCATATGAACAATACCATCATTAACATTACGATATGAATGTAGACGGAAATTGCCATAGCGAGTTGGCATATCACAGACACTAATCCGTTCGATGGATTTTTCATAGTGCATACGGTAATGGATCAAATCCGCCACCGTACCGATCTTTAGCTTATGTTTCTTAGCGAATTCTTCCAGATCGGGTCGGCGTGCCATGCTGCCATCTTCATTTAGTATCTCGACAATCACGGCGGAGGGTTCCAGACCGGCCATCCGTGCCAGGTCCGAGCCGGCCTCGGTATGGCCTGCACGGGTCAGAACACCACCGGGTTGTGCCATCAGAGGAAACACGTGGCCCGGTTGAACCAGATCCGAAGGCTTGGCATCCGCAGCGACGGCACTGAGTACCGTCGCAGCACGATCGGCTGCCGAAATACCCGTCGTCACGCCCTCGGCCGCTTCTATCGAAACAGTGAAATTTGTCCCATGTCGATCGTTGGTAGTGCTCACCATTAAAGGTAACCGCAGCCGTTCACAACGTTCTTTGCTCATCGTCATACAAATCAGACCACGGCCATACATGGCCATAAAATTGATTGCCTCAGGCGTGACCTTCTCGGCAGCCATGATCAGATCGCCCTCGTTTTCACGGTCCTCGTCATCCATCAGGATCACCATCCTGCCCTGACGGATATCCTCGATAATTTCTTCAACTGTATTTAAACGTGTTTCCAACCGACAGTTCTCTTATCTTGTTTTCATGCTTCGACGAAGCCAATATTTAATTAATAAGCCACAACTCTATGAATTTCAATGAAAAATATGATTGAATACGACTGAAGTCATTGTAGCTCGGGCCCAACCCCGAATCCAAGCATCCAAAACCCAGGCCGTCGCGCAGTCTACTTGATAAAGCCGTGCTTCGCGAGAAATTCCTCGCTAAGCATACTGGAAAGTAGCGTGCTATTAGCGGGGTTCTCGCTACCTCCAGTCAACAGGCGTTCAAGATATCGGGCTATTATATCGACTTCGAGATTCACCTCCCGACCAGGTCGGTAATCACCCATAATTGTTTCTTGTAATGTATGCGGGACAATATTCAAATCGAATACACTGCCATTTACGTTATTAACCGTAAGACTGGTACCATCCACACAAATTGATCCTTTCCTGGCAATATAGTGGGCAAGCTCGCGCGGTGCTTCAATCTGAAAGTGTTCGGAACGCCCTGCCGGTTCGCGTAAAATCACTTTACCCACGCCATCCACGTGACCGCTTACCAGGTGTCCACCCAGGCGGGTTGTTGGGGTCAGCGCCTTTTCCAGGTTAACCGAACTACCCTGTTGCACATGTGCCAGTGTTGTTTTGGCCAGGGTCTCAGCGGAAACATCCGCCCAAAATCCATCCCCGGGTAATTCGACTGCGGTGAGGCACACGCCATTTACCGCAATACTGTCGCCAAGCTGGATATCAGCAAGATCGAGTTTGCCGGTCCTGATATACAGGCGCGTATCTTCACCCCTGGATTGAATCTGGGCAATCTCCCCGACTGACTGAATAATACCGGTAAACATGTTTAACAGCTCTCGAATCTATAAAGTTAAGACTTATAGTTTGGTTGGTAAGTTAAACGCAAATCACGACCAACAGCACGTGTTTCAAGCAGGACGAGTTCAATGCGATCAGACATATTCTGCAAAGTCGGTAACCGAAACAGACCACGCGCCTCACTTCCCATTACAATCGGTGCCATGTAGATGACAAGTTCATCGATTAACTGAGCCTCTAACATTGCACCACTGAGGGTTGATCCCGTTTCCAGCATCACTTCATTGATCTCAAGCTTGTTCAGATAATCCATCATTGCAAACAGGTCAACGCGGTTATGGGTCATGGGTAGTTGTACGACCTTTGCCCCGGCATTACTCAATAACTCGACCGGCCCTTCTTCATCACTACAGGTCAGGATATGGGTCTCACCTTCTTGCTTGAGGATATTCGCATCGACAGGTGTACTTAAGTTGGTGTCAATAATAATCCGTACCGGTTGCCGCTCGATGCCTTCAAGGCGAGCTGTCATGGCGGGGTCATCGGCCAGAACTGTTCCCGCACCGGTCACGATTGCCGAACTCCGTGCACGCAAACGATGAACATCCTGCCGCGCAGGTTCACTGGTAATCCATTTACTTTCACCATTCTCCATGGCGGTCCGTCCGTCTACACTCATTGCCAGCTTGCAGCGCACGTAAGGGCGGGATGTCTTCATACGTTGAATAAAACCGGGATTCAGGCTGTGCGCTGCGGCTTCCAGTAATCCGGCTTCCGCAAAAATGCCTGCATTAGTCAGTTGCTGTAAACCGTTGCCGGCTACCTGTGGATTGGGATCCTGCATGGCCACGACGACACGATCAACTTTGGCATTGATCAGGGCATCGGTACACGGAGGTGTTTTCCCGTGATGACAACATGGCTCCAGGGTGACATAAACGGTAGCGCCATCAGCATCGTCGCCAGCCTGCAGCAACGCATTAACTTCAGCATGGGCTTCTCCTGCGCGTTGATGCCAACCTTCACCGACAATCTTGCCATTATTTACGATCACACAACCTACCCTGGGATTCGGGTCAGTGGTATACAGTCCACGGCGAGCCAGCTCGATAGCACGGCTCATATATTGGTGGTCTTCTAAAGAAAAAGTCATCTCAGTGCGAACTCATGGGATTATTTTTCATCTTCCGGCAACAATGAGTGTTGTCGTTTTTTTACTTCCGGTGAAGGGACATTTTTGAGTCGCTCGATTTCTTCTTCAAAGGCATTGACGTCCTGGAAGCTTCTATACACCGAGGCAAAACGTACATAGGCGACCTGATCCAGGTCACGCAACTCATCCATCACTAAACTACCAATCTCCTGTGAAACAAAATCCCGTTCACCCTTGGCCCTGACTCTTTTCATGATGCGGTTGATCGCTGCATCGATCTCTTCGATCCTCACGGGTCTTTTTTCCAGCGCCCTGACGATACCAGAACGTAACTTTTCTTCGTTAAAAGGTTCACGCCGTCCATCTGATTTAATCACATGGGGCATGACGAGCTCCGCCGATTCAAATGTCGTAAATCGCTCATTACAGCTAAGGCACTCACGACGGCGACGCACCATCGCCCCTTCACTGGCCAGGCGGGAATCAATGACTTTGGTATCTGTCGCACCACAGAAGGGACAGTACATCGTATCACCCTTTACAAAGTTAACATGCCTTCTCCATGATGGAGAAGGTCAGGATGCGGGGATAGTTTCACAACATAAAAACTAGTCAGCATATACCGGTAATTTTTTACAGACGCCCAACACCTTTTGTTTTACTGCAGCAATTGTCTCCTGGTTATTTACATCATCCAGAATGTCGCAAATCCAGTGAGCCAGATCTTTCGACTCAGCTTCCTTAAAGCCACGTGTGGTGATCGCTGGCGTCCCGATACGAATGCCGCTGGTGACAAAAGGTGACTGTGGGTCATTGGGCACGGCATTTTTATTCACCGTGATATTTGCAGAACCCAAAGCCGCATCGGCATCTTTTCCGGTAATCCCTTTGTCGATCAGATCTACCAGGAACAAATGGTTGTCGGTACCACCGGAAACAATCTTGTAGCCTCTTTCAATCAGCGTCTCTGCCATGGTCCTTGCATTCTTGACGACCTGACCTTGATAGTCCTTGAACTCGGGTTGCAGGGCCTCTTTAAAGGCAACGGCCTTGGCGGCAATCACATGCATCAGTGGACCACCCTGGATACCGGGAAAGACCAGTGAATTGAATTTCTTTTCCAGCTCCGGGTTTGATTTCGCAAGGATGATCCCACCGCGTGGACCACGCAGGGTTTTGTGGGTCGTTGAAGTCGTGACATCGGCGATCTGCACCGGGCTTGGATAATGGCCGGTAGCAACCAGACCGGCGACATGAGCCATATCGACAAATAAGTAGGCACCGACACTATCGGCAATATCGCGAAAACGTTGCCAGTCCATAACGCGTGAATAGGCAGAAAAACCCGCCACGATCATTTTCGGTTTATGCTCTTTGGCCAGCGCTTCGACCTGGTCGTAATCGACTTCACCTGTCTCGTTATTCAAACCATACTGAATCGCATTATAGATTTTTCCTGAAAAATTGACCTTGGCGCCATGGGTCAAATGACCGCCATCAGCCAGGCTCATTCCCAGGATAGTATCACCAGGTTCACAGAGGGCAAAATACACAGCGGCATTCGCCTGTGATCCAGAATGGGGTTGGACATTGGCATAATCTGCATCAAACAATTCTTTCAACCGATCGATCGCCAGCTGCTCAGCGACATCTACATTTTCGCACCCGCCATAATAGCGTTTGGCCGGGTAACCTTCTGCGTACTTATTGGTCAGTACTGAGCCCTGGGCCTGCATCACTCGGGGACTGGCATAATTCTCAGAAGCAATCAGTTCAATATGCTCTTCCTGGCGTTGTTCTTCCTTAACCATGGCCTGCCAAAGCTCATCATCAAAATCGGCGATATTCATACTCTTTTTAAACATTCGGGCCCCTAATTTCAGAATTTGGATGGGTGAATTGTGAAGGCGGCTATTATATTCGCATTTACTGATGATGCGTACCCGATCCAGGGATGGATCCTGATGATCTTGAGCAATTGGATGAAAAAAGGCCGCAATTGCGGCCTGTTTATTCGTATTCCAGTAATTATTTGTGGATTCTCGGGCTTAGAATTTCCAGCCCCAACTCACTTCGAGCTCGTTCTGGTCCATTTCCAGCGTCACTTGTTGAGAAGGATTCAGGGGATTTGCACCCGTGACTGAGTTTTCAAAACCATGCATATACTGGAAGCTCAGTTCACTGTCTTTGCTAATATCGTAGCTAAAACCAAGTGTCAGGTGATTTTCTATCACAGCAGGCGCCAGAATATTAAAGAGCACTTCAGAGTCTGGAATCGGCTGTTTGCCATGGCTAAATCCAGCTCTGAGGGTCAAATCCGGGGAATACACCCACTGCCAGCCCAGTTTATAAATCGTCATATCACGCCAGCCAAATCCGGCACCATCCGCACCGCCCAGGCAACGAGTCAAGACACCTGCTGCACAACCGGATGTTGTGTTAATCAGATGATTCATGGGATTGGCAATCGCCGGGATATCACTGTATTCAATATGCTGGACATCAAAGGTCACAACCGACTTTGGGGAGGTATCAAACGCCAGACCCATGGTCCAGGTGGGGGGAATATCGAAGTCTCCCTGCTCGGCAAATAGCCCCGCGTATTTGTCGAACTCAGTCATATCGAACCGTGATTGATAGGAAGCTGCCAAGGTTAAACCCTTAAGTAGCTCACTCTGAATTCCTAGCTTAAAACCAAACCCATAGGCATCATCCGTACCGTTGTTTGATAACGCTGCAGCATTTGTAGAAAAACCACCAAACGTCGCCAGTCCTTTCGCCTCGAAACGCTGATAAGCAGCGATTGCGCTGATCCCCCAGGAACTGGTGGCAGACAGCTTGCGCGAATAGGTGGCATTTAAAAATAGCTGCTCAAGATTCACCCCGGCGGTGCCAGCACCGAAGGTACCCGGCGTGGTCACCGCTGTACCCAAACCATCGTTATGTTGAGCCTGGCCACCTTCATATTCAGTATTCATCCCCCCATTGCCATACAGACTTAAGCCAAACGAGGATTGAGGATTTAGAATCCAGTTCATCGCGAAATGCGGAATTAAAAACAGTTCGTTTTCACTTTCAATAGATTGTGCCGTGGCTTCCCCACCAATTGTAAAAGGACAGCCTGCGCCACAAACGTCGCCATCACTCACACCTGCCCCGTCTGCTGTCGCGGCATAATTTCTAACTGGACTAAATAAGGCAATCCCAAGTTCAACGCGCTCATCAACGAAAGCCAGCCCTGCCGGGTTGGTAGCGGTTATCATTACATCCTGAGGTAAGGCAACGCCCCCGCCGACGAGTCCTTTATTCTTTGTCCCGTAGCCATGTCCGAAATAGCCATTCGTGGCACTGACAGATGCGCTTATGAACAGCCCCAGCGTAATGAGTAAACCGTATCGAAGTGGTTTTTCGATCATGATGATGTCTCCTGCACATTTTGTAGTA
>JASFLV010000020.1:0-15066 GCA_050117915.1 Thioalkalispiraceae bacterium
GCCCCCGGAAGAGGCTGAACGCCTGAAGCAGCATGCCACTGACAAGCAGCTGGACACGGTTTTTCTGGTTTCACCGACCACCACGGAGGCGCGTATCGAGACCATCGCCCAGGCTTCCAGTGGCTTCGTCTATTATGTCTCACTCAAGGGAGTCACCGGGGCTGGAAACCTTGATATTAATCAGGTTGTAGACCGGGTAGCGCAAATCAAACGACACACCAAACTACCGGTTGGCGTTGGATTTGGCATTAAAGACGCTGAATCGGCTGGAAAGATAGCCGCTGTCGCCGATGCGATTGTCGTAGGGAGCGCGCTGGTTAAATTGGTGGAGAACAATCAGGGGTCTCAAGAAGCGGCAACGAAGGCCGTTAGTAAATTAATCGCCGCTATGCGAAAAGAGATGGATAAAATATCAGCATCTTCTGCCGCCTAACCGCATAATATTTAAGCATATTTAGTTTAGTATTGACTCGAGATTGGATACAATTACAACTATGAACTGGTTTACAAAATTATTGCCCACACGCATCCGTACCGAGAGCGGTACTGAGCGTAAAAGCGTTCCTGAAGGTCTCTGGAGCAAATGTAATGCTTGCAGTGCAGTACTTTATCGTGCCGATCTGGAACGTAACCTGGATGTTTGTCCGAAGTGCGATCATCACATGCGCATCGGTGCACGTCATCGGCTCGATACTTTTCTGGACAAGGAAAATCGTGTTGAGATCGCATCGAACCTCAAGCCAGTAGATGCGCTTAAGTTCCGTGACCTGAAAAAATATAGAGATCGCTTGCTGCAGGCACAAAAAGCAACAGGTGAAGAAGATGCTTTAGTTGTGATGAAAGGACAGGTTAAAGGTATCCCTTTAGTCAGCGCAGCATTTGAATTCAAATTCATGGGTGGTTCCATGGGTTCTGTGGTTGGCGAGCGTTTTGTCAGGGCAGTGAATGCGGCCCTTGAAGACAATATTCCCCTGGTGTGCTTTTCTGCCAGTGGTGGTGCCCGTATGCAGGAGGCCTTGTTCTCCCTGATGCAAATGGCCAAGACCAGTGCCGCGCTTGCCAGGCTCAGTCAACGACACATTCCTTACATATCGGTTTTGACTGATCCCACCATGGGTGGCGTATCAGCAAGTTTTGCGATGCTCGGCGATATCCACATTGCCGAACCCAATGCCTTAATTGGCTTTGCCGGACCACGCGTGATTGAACAGACTGTGCGCGAGACACTACCTGAAGGCTTCCAGCGCAGTGAGTTTCTATTGGAGCGTGGTGCAATCGATATGGTCGTTGATCGCCGTGACTTGCGTGATAGAATTGCGAATATTCTTGGTATGCTGCATCATCGTTCAGTTGCCTAACTTTTTCCGTATGAAACATCGTGCGTTTTAATACGCTTTCCGACTGGCTGACCTGGCAAGAAACACTTCACCCTGAAGAAATAGAATTAGGCCTGGAACGTATCCGGCTTGTTTGGCATGCAATGCATGAGCCTGCTTATTGCTGTCCAGTTATTAGTGTAGCCGGGACCAATGGCAAAGGCTCGTCAGTGGCCATGCTCGAGGCAATTTATCTTGCGGCGGGTTACCGGGTCGGTAGTTACACCTCTCCTCATTTGTATGATTATAATGAACGAATCCGTATCGCTGGTAAGCCAGTTGAGGATCAAACTATCATTCATGCTTTCGAGGTCGTTGATCAGGCCCGCCAAAGTACTCAACCAGAAACAAGTTTAACCTATTTTGAATTTGGCACACTGGCCGCCTTACACATATTTGCCCAGACGCAACTGGATATTATCTTGCTGGAAGTTGGCCTGGGTGGACGCCTGGATGCAGTGAACATTATTGATGCCGATGTTGCCTTGATCACTACAATCGATCTTGATCACCAGGCATGGTTAGGTGAGACAAAAGAGCAAATAGCCAGCGAAAAAGCCGGTATCTTACGGGAAAACAACATCTGCATAATAAGTGATCCGAGTGCCCCGCAGGTCATTGAACAGCAAGCCAGTAGACTCAAGTGCCACTGCTTCAGGCTGGGGCGTGAATTTAGTTATCATATCGACGATGGCAACTGGTGCTGGCAAACACAGGACAAAACGCGTGCTGCTCTGCCGCTGCCTGCGTTAAATGGAAAACACCAGTGTCAAAATGCAGCGGGCGTTATCATGGTTATCGAGGCACTTTCACCGCAATTGCCGGTTAATCAACAGGCGCTGCGAACGGGTTTGTTATCGGCCCAATTGCCTGGTCGTTTCGAGATTCGCCAGGGTGACATAACGGTGATTCTGGATGTGGCCCACAACCAGGCAGCCGCCGAAACGCTAGCAGAGTCTCTCAAGGCATACATTGGTAGTCGCCGGGTTTGGTGTATTTTCTCAATTCTTGCTGACAAGGATATCAGGGCTGTGATCAGGCCGTTTATCCGCATTGTTGCTCACTGGAGTATTGCCCCTTTGGCGTCTGCCAGGGCTATGCAATCCGCTGAGATTGAAAAAGAGATTCGAGCTCAAATTGAACAGCAAGCGAGCGATAGTGTGCGGATGATCGATGTTGAGTCACACAGCACAGTCAAACAGGCCTTTAGTCATGTTCAAAAATTAGCTCAGCCTGATGATGTGATTCTCGCCTTCGGTTCCTTTTATCTGGTGGCCGAACTCGGGGTGGAACCCGTATAATACACGAATGAAAACAATGGTTACTCAGTGTGGATAGAGCTCAGTTTAAACAGCGGATCGTGGGTGCGATTGTCCTGGTGGCCTTAGGGGTCATCTTCATCCCGATTATTCTCAACCAGGAAACCGAGGAAAGCCCGATCCGTGGGACCAATATTCCAGTCAAGCCAGCTACATTACAGGAGCTTGCCGATCAGCAACCCCCGGCAATACCGGCAGAACCCGTTATTGATACAAACAGGCCCCGGCTGGTTGATGAACATACTCCACCTGTAGAGCAGACAGATGCAAGCTCAGACAGGCAGGATACGACGGGTATAAAAGACACGCCGTCCAAGAAATCGACGCCAGCACCCACCCCAGTAGAAACACCTAAAACGACTAAACAACGAGCCTGGGTTGTCCAGGTGGCCAGTTTTTCAGAGCGTAGCAAAGCCCTCAAACTGCGCGATCGGCTGCGTAAATCTGGCTATACGGCCTTTGTTGAGTCGGTTTCGATGTCTAAAGGCACCTTATACCGGGTCCGTGTCGGTCCGGTTGTTAAACGGGAAAAAGCGGATAGCCTGCGAAAAAAAATTATCAAGGAGTTCAAAATCAAAGATGCCTTGGTGATGTCGCATCCCTAGGCGTTGTATTTCAATGAGTGAACACTTCAACAGACTGATGGTAAGACGATGACCGGTATTGATTTTGCTATTATCGGCATTGTGTTTATATCCTGCGTGATTAGTGTGTTACGCGGTTTTGTCCGCGAGGCACTCTCACTGGCTAGCTGGGTGATCTCTTTTATCCTTGCCTGGGAATTACATTCTGCATTTGCAGGATTAATTGAACCAACCATCGAACACGATAATTTACGCCTGATAATCGCGTTTTTTGTGTTATTTATTCTGTCACTGGTGGCCTTCACCCTGGTTATATTCTTCGCGGTCAAGCTAGTGGAGCGGACGGGTTTGAGTGGGGCGGATCGGGTGATTGGTGTTTTCTTTGGCGCGGCGAGGGGCTTTCTCATTGTCACCGCCCTGGTGGCCCTGGCGGGGTATACCCAACTGCCAAGAACTGACGTCTGGGAAGATTCCTTGTTAGTTGTCTATTTTCAGCCAGTGGCAATCTGGCTTATTGATTTTTTACCGGCGGAATATACAAAGAATTTTATGTTTTGACCGATATTGAATGGTATAGAATATAAATGTTAGCTTTTAGCAAGTTGAGGAACATATGTGTGGCATCATTGGTATAGTTTCAGATAGTGCAGTCAATCAGGATCTGTATGATGGGTTGACTGTCCTGCAACACCGCGGGCAGGATGCCGCTGGCATAATGACCTGTGATGCGGATCGGATGTATCTACGCAAGAGTAATGGCCTGGTGCGCGATGTGTTCCATACCCGCCATATGTTAAGGCTGCAGGGAAATATGGGTATCGGACATACTCGTTATCCAACAGCGGGTTGTTTTTCCTCTGCGGAATCGCAACCATTTTACGTTAATTCCCCGTTTGGCATTGCCCTTGCACATAATGGCAATTTAACCAATGCCGATCAGCTAAAACGCGAGTTATTTGAGACAGACCAGCGGCATATCAATACCAACTCGGATTCTGAAGTCTTACTGAATATTTTTGCCCATGAACTACAGACCCGGGTTACCGGCAAATTGACGGTCGAACCCGAAGATATCTTTTCCGCGGTAGAGGGTGTTCATCGTCGTTGTCGTGGTGCCTATGCGGTTGTTGCGCTTATTGTTGGCCGCGGCATTGTTGCGTTTCGTGACCCGTATGGTATTCGTCCCGTTGTGGTTGGCAAGAGAACGGTGAATGGTAAAGATAACTATATGATTGCTTCCGAGAGTGTTGCGATTGATACCTTAGGCTATGAATTGATAAGAGATATAGAACCCGGTGAAGCTGTTTATCTAGATATCAAGAGCCAAATGTATTCAAGACAATGTGCCGAGAAGACAATGTGTTCACCCTGTATATTTGAACATGTCTACTTTGCCCGCCCTGATTCAGTGATGGATGGCATTTCTGTTTATAAGGCAAGGTTGCGGATGGGTGAGTATCTGGCCCATAAAATTCAACGCACCTTTCCTGAACATGATATTGATGTGGTATTACCGATTCCGGATACCAGTCGCACCTCGGCGTTATCATTAGCTTACCACCTGGGAATACGTTATAGCGAAGGATTTATTAAAAACCGCTATATAGGTCGTACCTTTATTATGCCAGGACAGAAGCAACGCAAGAAGTCGGTCAAACAAAAACTCAATCCTATCTTCCTGGAGTTTAAAGGCAAAAATGTGTTGTTGGTTGATGACTCAATCGTTCGTGGTACTACCTCTCAACAAATCATCCAGATGGCACGTGATGCGGGTGCAAAAAAAGTTTACTTCGCCTCTGCTGCCCCTCCTGTGCAATATCCCAATGTCTATGGCATCGATATGCCAGCTGCCAGCGAATTGATAGGTCATGGCAGAACTGCAGAGGAAATTGCACAATTAATTGGTGCTGATTGGCTGATTTATCAGGATCTGGAAGACCTGGAAGAAGCGGTCAAGAAGAAGACAAAATCCAGGATCGATCGTTTTGATACCTCAGTCTTCAATGGTGACTATGTCACCGGTGATGTGACTGCTGAGTATCTTAAGAGCATCGAAGATGCTCGCAATGATTCTGCACGCAGTAAACAGGCGGAGAAGACCAACGGTGAAGTCGTGGAACTCTATAATTCCGCTTAAATGAATTGGTTTATTATTGACTCCAGGCCGATCATGGCCTAGTCTACTGAACTATATAAACAGCGCCGATTTGATACAGCTTGCGGGCGCTTAATAAATACAGCTAAAGAGGAAGACCTGCTTTAGCACATGCTGAGCGGGTTTTGTCGTTTATGGGCCATGATTTTTCATGGTCTAATGGAAAATGGATAGAGCGCATGAGTAAACAAGACTGGGATAGAGAAACACTGGCGGTTAGGACTGGACAGCAACGCACTCAGGAAATGGAGCATTCTGATCCAATCTTCATGACATCAAGTTATGTGTTTGCCAATGCCGCAGAGGCCGAGGCAACATTCAAAGGTGATAAACAGGGCAATATCTATTCTCGCTTCACCAACCCAACCGTCCGATGCTTCGAAGAAAGGCTCGCAGCCCTGGAAGACGGCGAATCCTGTGTTGCTACGGCCAGTGGCATGTCTGCAATCCTGAGTACCTGTCTGGCATTGTTACAGGCTGGAGATCATATTGTTTCTTCACGCAGTATCTTTGGTTCCACGGTGGTACTGTTTAATAAGTATCTGTCACGTTTTGGCATCGAAACAAGTTACGCCTCACAAACTGATCTGGAGAGCTGGGAAGCGGCGATTAAAGACAATACGAAGTTATTGTTTTTGGAAACGCCATCCAATCCGTTGATCGAAGTGGCCGATATCAAGGCGCTGGCCGAGTTGGCGCACCAGCATGGTTGCCTGTTAGTAGTTGATAACTGTTTCTGTACCCCTGCATTACAACGACCGTTTGAATTTGGTGCCGATGTCGTCATTCATTCGGCCACCAAATATATTGATGGCCAGGGACGTGCTATCGGTGGTGCCGTGGTAGGTGATAAAAAAATTGTCGGTGAAGAGGTTTATGGTTTTTTGCGCACCGCAGGACCCACCATGAGTGCCTTTAATGCCTGGCTGTTTCTAACTGGACTGGAAACACTCTCATTGCGTATGCAGGCACATAGTGCCAGGGCGTTGGAGTTGGCTGTGCACTTGTATGATCACCCAAAAGTTAGTCGTGTGCATTACCCGGGATTACCGCAGCATCCACAGCATTTATTAGCGCGTGAACAACAGGATGCCTTTGGGGGAGTACTGGCCTTTGAAGTTGATGGGGGTAGGCAGGCAGCATGGACAGTCGTAGATAATACAGAGCTTCTGTCTATTACCGCGAACCTGGGCGATACCAAAACGACAATCACTCACCCGGCAACCACAACTCATGGACGTTTGACCGATGATGAGCGTCACCAGGCTGGGATTGCTGATGGTCTATTGCGAATTGCTGTCGGTCTTGAATCAATCGATGATTTGAAGCGTGACCTGGAAACTGGTCTGCGTCAGTTGTAACAAGATTTAATTATCGATCAAGGAAACTGAAACTGATTTTTTAATAGCTGTTTGGTGATCGGGTTGATTTCCAGGGTTGGGAAGTCCTCGCGACTAATCCAGGCTGCCTGTGCGGCATCATCCGCAGCTTTTAGTTCTCCAGACAGATAGCTGGTGGTAAAGTCGATAACAACATAATGTAACTCGGGTTCGATAATTTCAAAGGTGTAGATGGGAGAGTGTACCTCGATTTCGATTCCGGTCTCTTCAGAGATTTCACGTTTGACTGCCCGTTTCAATGACTCACCAAAGTTTACTTTGCCACCCGGGATTGCCCATTGGTCCTGGCAAGGTGGGTTTTTTCGTTTAACTAACAGGACCATGTCCTTATTAAAGACAACTCCACCAACGCCCAGTTGAATCTTATTGTTATCGCGCATAAGAAAACACCCACTGAATAAAGTGGGTGTAATTAAAACAGAAAATTTGTTGCAGCGGTATTTATCTAGGACAATTGTGCCAGGTGTTGTTTAATCATACGGTAGTTACGGCGCATGAACAGGATAGCAACCCCACCGGCAACTAGAATGAGTCCGCTTAGAAAGCAAAGAGATGAATCAACCAAGGTGATGGCTGCGAGTCCGCTCAGAATATAAAGTACTGGATAGATCTCATAAATCCATTTGGGTAGACGCATGGAGACCTCCGAATCAGGAAAAGATACTTGTTAAGGTGATAATTCACTATTGCAGAGGATCGGAAAAACGTCAAATGGATCACATTTTTAAACTAAGGTTAATAGCTTAATAAGAGCTTTAACTTGGTAAAATAACTCTATGAATTTACATGTTATTAAGCAATTCCGACAAAAATTGTTAACAATTTTTTCAAGGGGCCTGGTTGCGGTAGATGGTCGCAGCTGCGTGTTTAGCCATTTACAGGATAACCCGTTACCCGAGCGAGGGATACGGGTTGTCGCGGTGGGTAAGGCCGCACCGAGTATGATGCAAGGTGTGATTAGCTATCTAGAATCGCTAGACAAGCAGCAACAGCTTCTGGCTGGACTCGTGATTACGAAACAAGGATATGCTGGTTGTTTTGCGGATAAACGCATTGAAGTCTTGGAGTCTGATCATCCTCTACCAAGTGAACGTAGTTTAATCGCGGGGCAGAGGTTGCTTGACTTTGTCGGTCGCGCGGCAACAGAAGATCTTCTGCTTTTCTTAATATCGGGTGGAACTTCGGCTCTGGTTGAAGTCTTGCCTGAAAATATAACGATAGAGCAATTGATTAAGCTTAATCGCTGGTTGCTTGCAAATCCGTGGTCGATCGACAGGATCAATTTAATTCGTCAATCCGTTTCATGTATCAAAGGCGGAAAGTTACTCGCATATTTAAATACAGAACACTGTATTCAGTTAACCATTTCGGATGTGGCTGGCAATGATCTTTCTGTTATCGGCTCAGGCCTGTTGGTCAAACCGGATAAAAACATAAGCCATTCTTCGATAGTGTTACCTGACTGGGTAAGGCAAATGCAACAGTCAGTCAGGCAACAGAAGAAACTGTCACCCCCTTGTGCTGTGCAGCAGTCTATCGTTGCCGATAATGCCACAGCACGCGAGGCAATCAAGAACTACGCATCTAAAAATGGACTACAGGTGATACGAAGCGAAGAGCTGTATGGTGATGTCGGAACGGTGAGCGATAAAATTGCCAGGGCAATTACACAAGGGCCGGTCGGTCTTTACATTTGGGGTGGGGAAGCCGTTGTTGATTTACCCGAACAGCCCGGACGGGGCGGACGTTGCCAAAGTATGGCGTTGCTACTCGCCGAGAAGCTTAAGGGACGCGATGATTTTGTGCTGCTTGCAGCCGGTACTGATGGTAGCGATGGTCCGGGTGATGCGGCAGGTGCGCTTATTGATGGAATGACAATAGAACGTGGTCGCCAGATTGGCCTAGATAGCAGCAAAGAGATCATGCATGCCAATGCTGGTTATTATCTGGCAGAGACTGGTGATCTCATTGATACGGGGCCAACCGGCACCAATGTCATGGATCTGGTGATTGCGGTAAAGTTAAGCCCCACACTTGCATAACCTGATAATCTGATATACTGCAACAATGAAGCACGTTCCCCAGTTGAGTCCAACCGCGAAACAATCCCGGATCAATTCGCCATTTCAAGATCAAGATATTTATCAGTCTGCCTATGACTGTTTAATCTGCCAGGTGCCCGAGGAAAAGGTTGACATGACCATGGCGTTGTACGAGCACTGTAAAGAAACGGGCGTGCTGGAAGAGATGCTCACCACTGAGTCAAATCTGCAAGTCGAGAGACTATCCATTCCGGGGCGACCGAGTAAACCCAAACTGGTTGCTCCCCGAGAGTTACCCAAACGCAGTGTCTTTACCCCACAAGGCAAAGCCGCGCTCATCCATTCACTGGCACATATTGAATTCAATGCGATTAACCTGGCACTCGATGCGGTATACCGGTTCCATGGTTTACCTGCTAACTATTATGCAGACTGGCTACGTGTGGCAAAGGAAGAAGCCTATCATTTTAGTTTATTGTCCGAGCATCTCACATCGCTGGGTTATAGCTATGGTGATTTTGAGGCACACAATGGTCTCTGGGAAATGGCGATAGAGACCGACCATGATGTACTGGTTCGGATGGCGCTAGTACCAAGGGTCATGGAGGCACGGGGTCTGGATGTTACCCCGGCGATTATCGAAAAACTGGAAAAAGTCGATGATCAACGGATGGTTGAGATTTTGAAGATTATCCAACATGATGAAGTCGGGCATGTGGAGATCGGCACGCGCTGGTATCGACATTTTTGTGAAATTCGGGGATTATCACCCCTTGAAACGTTTAAGTCGTTATTGGAAAAATATTTAAAAGGCGGCGTGTATGGACCATATGACGTGGTAATGCGTAAAAAAGCCGGTTTTACTGATGATGAATTGCGTTACCTGGAACAGATTGGAGCAAAATGAGAGGTAATATGTCAGTCTTTCGTAGATTAAGCGGGTTGCTGTTAGTTTCTATTATCACTATAGCTGGTTGCCAACAACAACCACAAAACCAGATGATTCTCTTTCTGGAAAATGAAGAAGGAGCTGAACCGTATCAAACACGTATCCTGATTACACCCAAGTACATTCGTTTTGATGAAGGCGAACAGTCCCGTAACTTTTTACTGATCGATCGTAAACAGCGTATTGCCTATAGCGTCGATCATAACATTGAGACAATTATGCGCGTGGAAAACAAGGACACAAGCATAACACCGCCGATGGAGTTAATTTATTCAGTCAAAGAAGTAGACGATCTCAAGGATGCGCCAACGATTAATGATATCAAACCTGTACATCGGCAGTTGTTAACCAATGACCAGATTTGTCTCGATGTGGTAAGTGTCCAGGGGTTAATGCCTGAGGCAGTGGAAGCATTAAAGGATTATCATTTATTACTGGCGAGTGATAGTGCAGCAACATTTAATATTATGCCTGCCGATATGCATGAACCCTGCGCAATTTCAATGAGCACCTTCGCGCCTACTCGACACCTTGAGTATGGTTTTCCGATCCAGGAATGGAAACCCGGTTATACACGCATCCTGCAGAACTATGATGAAAACTACCAGGTGGATCCTGAGCTATTGAAATTGCCTGAAGAATATTTTACTTATTCGATCCAGGAATTCAGAGAAGGGCGGGTCGACATAGCAAATCGTCAGATCATACCGCCAGCTGGGAAACAGGAGGCACCGCCGTTACCGGTTACAGAATCTGAGCCGGAGAATCCGCCTGCCGAAGACAACTAATAAACTTTATTCGCTATTTAACTTCGTGAACCTCATAGCCCTGTTCACTTACAGCTAGATAGCCCCCGGTCTCAAACCAGTCAGGTAAAACAAACCGGGTTGCCGGTTTACCGTCAAGTTCAAATTCATGCCGTGCCGGGCGGTGGGTGTGACCATGAATTAAATTTAATACGCCATGTTCGCGCATGGTCTGCTCAACAGTTTCCTGGTTAACATCCATGATCGCGTTGTCCTTCTGTGCGGTTTCCGTTTTACTGATTTCACGATAGTGCCTGGCCAGCTCGAGTCTTTGCTGGGGCGTCTTGCTCAATAGCTCAGCTTGCCATTGTTCATTTCTTACCATGCTGCGAAATTTCTGATACTCAATATCATCAGTACAGAGCGTGTCGCCATGCAGAAGCAGGGTTCGTGTTCCATACAGGTCAAGGATAAAGGGTTCATGAATAATTTGGGCACCTGTCAAATGCTCAAAGCGCTCCCGCATCAGAAAATCACGGTTTCCATACATAATGTAAATCGAGGTACCTGTCTGGACCGTGTTCGCAATCTGTTCCAGGGCAGGTTGATAGTCTGGCAGGATCATGTCATCACCCAGCCATACTTCAAACAAATCACCCAGTATATAAAGTGCCTCAGCCTTAGAGGCCGTCTGCTCAAGGAAGGTCAGGAACAACTTGTTTATCTGTGGTCGTTCCTGACTTAAATGCAGATCGGAAATGAAGAGCGTCGACATTCGACCAGGGGTTACTCTACAACTTCCACTTTTTCGATCACGACATCCTCAGCAGGTACGTCCTGATGAAAACCCTTTGACGTGGTAGCCACAGCCTTGATTGCATCGACTACATCCATGCCATTGACAACTTTACCGAATACACAATAACCCCAGCCGTCCATTGTGGGTTGTTGATGATTTAAAAATGCATTATCGGAGAGATTGATAAAGAATTGTGCCGTTGCCGAGTGCGGCTCATTGGTTCTGGCCATGGCAATCGAGCCACGCTCATTTTTCAGACCATTATCTGCTTCATTCTTGATTGGTGCATGGGTCTGCTTCTCCTTCATGCCAGGTTCGAGACCGCCGCCCTGAATCATAAATCCATCAATGACGCGGTGAAAAATCGTGCCATCATAAAAACCTTCTTTTACATAGTTAAGAAAATTTTCGACGGTTTCAGGTGCCTTTTCCGGATTGAGTTCAATCTCAATCACACCTTTACTAGTTTGCATACGAATCATAATCAGTTTCCTTCTACTACTGGCTTGGCCGTAGTGGTTTTGGGTTTATTGATGTGGCTTATGCCAAGAATAATGGCTGAAGATTTAGGTACATTGGCACGGAACGGGCCTGCGGGACCTGTCGGGATATTCCGAATGGTATCCACGACCTCCATGCCTTTGGTGACCTTACCAAATACGGTGTAACCGTAGCCGCGGGGGGTCTTATCTTTGTGGTCCAGTGCCAAGCCATTGTCGACGACGTTGATATAAAACTGGGCTGTTGCGGAATGAGGATCAAATGTGCGAGCCATAGCCACCGTACCACGCTCATTGGAAAGGCCATTGTCTGCTTCATTCATGACAGGGGCACGCGTCTGTTTTCGCTCGAAGGTCGGAGTAAAACCCCCACCCTGGATCATGAAGTCGCTCATCACCCGGTGAAAGATAGTGTTTGTATAAAAATCCTCCTCAATATATTGCAGGAAATTTGCAACGGTTTTGGGGGCTTTTTGCGGGTAAAGTTCCAGGTAAATATCGCCGTGATTGGTCTGGATTTTGACCACGGGATTATCAGCAGCATGGCTCGGTATGGTCAGGCTGAATATAACGGTGATGGCGAGTACTCTGAAAATCTGGATATAACTTTTCATAACGTCTGTCCTAAATGCTGGTTGGCGGTATTTTAACGCGAGTTAATGGGTTTTGTGCAGCGTTGATTTTTGGTTTACCCTAGTTGCTCTTACAATTTGGGTAGTCTTTGTCCATGTTAGAGATCTATAACAGTTTAACGAGAAAACAAGCGGTTTTTACACCACTTGATAAGAATAATGTGCGGATCTATGTCTGTGGTATGACCGTCTATGACTATTGTCATATTGGGCATGCCCGGGTACTGGTGGTATTTGACGTGGTTTATCGCTATTTGTGCCATGTCTATGGCGCTGAGCATGTCACCTACATTAGAAATATCACCGATATTGATGACAAGATTATTGCCCGTGCCAACGAGAAAGGCGAATCGATCGATGAGCTGACTGAGCGGTTTATTGCCGCCATGAATGAGGACGCAAAAGCGTTAGGTGTGCTATCGCCAAACCAGGAACCCCGTGCCACTCGTCATATGCAGGAGATCATCGAGATGATCCAGGCCCTGGTGGATAAAGGTCTGGCCTACCAGGCGAACAATGGTGATGTCTATTACTCGGTTAGCAAGTTCCCCTCTTATGGCCAGTTATCCGGACGTCATCTCGAGGACCTGCGTGCGGGAGCAAGGGTAGAGGTGGATGAAGCCAAGCATGACCCACTGGATTTTGTGCTGTGGAAATCAGCCAAACCGGATGAGCCACATTGGGATTCTCCCTGGGGTAAAGGTCGACCAGGCTGGCACATCGAATGCTCGGCCATGTCAACCCACTGTCTGGGTAATCATTTTGATATCCACGGTGGGGGAATGGATCTGAAGTTTCCTCATCACGAAAATGAAATTGCACAAAGCTGTGGTGCGACGGATGATAAGTTTGCCAATGTCTGGATGCATAATGGTTTTGTCCAGATTGATAACGAGAAGATGGCCAAATCACTGGGGAACTTCTTCACGATTAGAGAAGTGCTGCAACAATACGACCCTGAGGTACTACGTTATTTCATTCTCACCAGCCACTATCGAGGGCCGCTCAATTATTCAAATGTACATCTGGACAATGCACACAATGCCTTAACCACTTTATATACCGCTCTGCGTGGGATTGAATTAGGCGACTCACCGGCTAACGCGGAATACCGTGAGCGCTTTGAGAAGGCCATGGACTCAGATTTTGCGACCCCGGAAGCGCAGGCGATCCTGTTTGACATCGCTCGCGAAATCAATCGGGTCAAAGATAAGGATGCAGGCAGGGCATCCTCACTGGCGGCCGAGTTAAAGGCACTCGGTTACCTGTTAGGCCTGTTACAGAGAGATCCGGATGAATTTTTACAGGCCGGGGCTGCTGGTGAACTTGGTCCAGCTGAGATCGATCAGAAAATTGCAGATCGCAATGCTGCGCGGGCAAATAAAGATTTTGCGCTATCTGATCAAATCAGAGATGAATTACTTGAGCAGGGCGTGATTCTCGAGGATGGCCCCGATGGTACCACCTGGCGGCGAAGCTAGATAGTCGGGTTGAACTTGATTAAAATGGTTCTGTCTTGAAATTGTATGACAAATTGCAACGGTCGAGGTGAACTATGAAAATTAGCTCAATACTACAGACAGGTTTTCTTGCCTTTTGTTTTATGCTAGCTGTACCGGTCAAAGCAGTCGATGCGATGCAAGAGGACAACACTCATGTAGAAACCTGGAACCAGTTTGCTGAGGATATTCTCTCATTACATGAGCAGGTTATAAAACAAAACAACCTGACGAAAACAGTTGATGTAGGCGGTTATTTCGGCAATCCAGATTTTTATATAGAAGAAATCTACCGAGACAAGGAAACCGATAAACTGGTGTCTCGTGTCCTATGGGAACGTGAGAACCCGGAAAACCTGCATACCATCGAGCTCTTTATCCGTGATGAGGATGGCAGGGTGTTACGTGATTATGTTGCAGCCTATTTACCGACTTATCGTAATGCGCCCACCCAGACCTTGGTAACGCTCTATCAATATAATGGCGATTTAGAGGCCTATCGCACCTTTGACGCATCGGGGGATCGCCTTGGTGAGCGATGTGTTGGCGAACTCAAAGGTGAGGAAGTCAATTTTATGCTTGGTGAGGAAGAGATCCTTGATGCTATTCATGGTGATTCAGAACGTATGCAACAACCGGATTACAAAGCATGCTTTAAGGGACTGCAAAAGAAACCCGGAAAATATTTAACACCGCAGTAAGCTTTGTAATGATTATCTATCCTGATATCTAAACAGGGAGATAAACATTTACTTCAACGAAATTCGACTTATTGCAGGGGAAACTTTTCCTGCCAGCCGCCATCGGGCAGGAATTCAGCCCTGTCGAGAATGGCTCGTGCCTCCTGTTGCATGCCAAGTTTTAGCATGGTTTCACCTTTGAGTAACAGGGCGTTTTTGTCATTCGGCATGAGTTCCAGGGCTTTATTGATGTGGCTATAGGCCGCATCGTAGTTACCCAGAATATAATGCGTCATTGCCAGATTGTGGAAACCTTTGCTATAGCTAGGATCAATATCAACCACTTTATTAAAGCGTTGCAGAGCCTGCTGGTAGTTACCCTGAC
>JASFLV010000021.1:0-14855 GCA_050117915.1 Thioalkalispiraceae bacterium
AGCAATCGTGCAATGTTACTCCGATGCCGATAGAACAGGATGAGGGTCATGGTGCCGGTGGCGATGACCAGTGGCATGAATTGCAGGCTGTCCTGTTTTAGATACATGCCAAACAACAGGTAAATATAAACCGGTGCAAGCAGGGTTGCGACCAGTGCGGAGAGGGATGAAATCTTGAAGACCTTGGCCATCAATAACCAGGTCAGGGCGGTGGCGAGGCCAACCACCCAGTGAATGCCAAATAATACGCCAAGCATGGTGGCGACACCCTTACCGCCTTTGAAGCTAAAAAACACAGGAAAAAGGTGACCGAGGAAGGCCGCCAGTCCGATAAGGGCAAAGGCCAGTGCGTTGATCTGCAATAATGCGTCACTGTTATGGTTATCGGTTACGAAAAAAGAGGCAACGAAGACAGGAATGAAGCCTTTTAACATGTCGCCAAACAGGGTGATGGCAGCGGGCTTTTTGCCGCCGATACGCAATACATTCGTTGCGCCGGGGTTACCGGAGCCACCACTGCGCGGATCGGGCAGCCCCATAATTTTACAGACCACGATAGCGGCTGAGATGGAGCCGATTAAATAGGCAGCAACAATCGAAAAGATCTCTACGAGCGTTAGCATAGGCGCAGATTATAAGCATAAATTGTCCGTATTAACCACATATCGAGTTTGATATGATTCTATTTATGGACATTATTTTTCTTTCAGACTTGCGTATCGAGACCGTCATCGGCATTTTCGACTGGGAGCGCAAGATCAAACAGCCGGTGGTGTTTGACCTTGAAATGGGGGCAGATATCCAAAAGGCAGCCGCGACGGATCACATCAATGACACCCTGGATTATAAGGCTGTTGCCAAGCGGGTCATCCAGTACGTTGAGGACAGCGAATTTCAGCTCGTCGAGACGCTCGCCGAAAAGGTTGCACAACTTATTCTGGATGAGTTTAACGTTCCCTGGCTTCGCCTGAAGTTAAACAAGAGTGGTGCAATCCGCGGCGCCAGTGGAGTTGGAATCATCATTGAGCGCGGCAACAAATGATCCATAAGGTTTCATGATGGCGATCATCTATATCAGTATTGGCAGCAATATCAATCCCGCCGAAAATATCCAACATGCACTCAATGATCTGAAAAAAACCTTCGGTAATATTCATTGCTCATCCCACTATGAAAGTAAGTCGATTGGATTTGAAGGCGACAACTTTATCAATCTCGTAGCACGTGCCGAGACGGATCTGGATATTCTGTCTGTTGCCGATGTGTTACATAGAATCGAAGACCAACATGGCCGTGATCGCAGTGGTCCCAAGTTTTCATCACGGACCCTGGATCTTGACCTTTTGTTGTACGATGATGAAATTTTTGAACAGGGTAAATTAAAGATCCCGCGTGATGAGATTTTATTTAATGCTTTTGTGTTGCGACCGTTGGCCGAGCTTGCACCCGATTTGAAACACCCGGTTGAACAAAAGACCTATGCAGAACTATGGGATGTGTTCGATAAGGATTCACAACCGCTTTGGCCAATCAAATAAGCAAGTTCAACCTGATTAACTATGCAATGAGCGCCCGCCGCAGACAGAAATGATCTGGCCGGTAATATAGGCGGCATCCTCGGTCAGAAACAGGATCGTTTTGGCGATGTCGTCGGCATCGCCTTTTCTCTTTAAGAAAGTACGTGACAGGATACGTTGCTTGGTAACGTCATCCAGCTCTTCCGGCCAGAGAATGGCACCGGGTGCGACGCCATTGACCCGAATTTCCGGACCCAATTCACGCGCGAGGGATTTGGTCATCATTGCCAGGCTGGCCTTGGCCATACAATAGATCGTGTGTTCCTTGAGGGGGCGTTCTGCATGGATGTCGACCATGTTAATAATGCAACCTTTATTGATTTTTAAATAAGGGGCTGCTGCCTGGGATAGGAAAAACGGAGCCTTGGCATTGGTACCAAACAGATCATCCCAGTTGCTGGACGTTGCCTGCGGGACGGGGGTGCGATAAAACGTAGAGGCATTGTTGATGAGCACGTCCAGCCGACCCCAGGCCTGCTGGGCTTCATTGACTAGAGCGGGTAGAGCCTTTTCCGACAACAAGTCGGCCTGTACCAGTACCACTGAATTTTCACGTTGCGTATTGAGTTCTTGCTGGAGTTTTTGTGCGGGATCCCGTGAACTCAGGTAATGGAGGACGATATTCATGCCCGCATTATGCAGGGTACGCGCAGTTGCTGCTCCGATGCGATGTGAACCACCTGTGATTAACGCCACCTTGTTTTCAGTCATTATGATATCCTTAGCTTAAATTTGCTACGCGTATGTTTTAGCCCAAACCTGTATCCAGAATCCTACTACAACACAGCATAAATATCTTTAGTGTAACCATGTCTCTAAAAAAGCCACCTTTGCCATCGAAAACAACAGCTCAGGATTTACCTGAACCGGGTCCCGAGGCACGGGCGCATAGTCAAGCTACACTTGCCAGGATCAAGGACATGATTGAGCAGTCCGGCGGCAAGATTTCGTTCCAGGATTTTATGCAGACGGTATTGTTTGAGCCAGGACTAGGTTACTACCGGTGTGGGACCGAAAAGTTTGGACAACTCGGTGATTTTATTACTGCCCCGGAATCTTCCCCTTTATTCGGGCAGTGCCTGGCGAAATTTATTCAGCAGCTAAAGACATTAGGTCATGTTATGGAAGTGGGCGCCGGGAGTGGTCAGCTAGCGGTAACAATTCTCAAGCGTCTGGATGAACAGGCGGCATTACCTGATAGATACTATATATTAGAGTTGAGCAGTGAGTTACGTGAGCGACAACGGCTGAATATTCAACAGGCCCTGCCAGGCTATATTGAGAATGTTATTTGGCTGGATAATTTGCCTGAGAAGTTTAAAGGGGTGGTGATTGCTAATGAATTGCTGGATGCCATGCCGGTTACCCGCTTCAAGCTGGATGGTAAACAGGTCTTTGAAGAGTATGTGGTCTGGAGTGGTGAAAAACTGGATTACACATATGAAGTGAGCCGTAATCAACGTCTGTTGACACGAATTAACGAACTTGTACAGCAGACCAGTATTGATGAAGCTGAGTTATACCACTCTGAAGTCAACTTTATGGCCGAAGACTGGATAAAGTCACTGGCCGAACATATGGAGTCAGGCGTCGCGTTAATCATTGACTACGGTTATCCACGCAATGGTTATTATCATGCGCAAAGATATATGGGGACCTTGATGTGTCATTACCAGCACCGTGCTCACCCTGATCCTTTGTTATTACCTGGAATACAGGATATTACTGCGCACATTGATTTCACGGCGATGGCCGATGCCGCATTAGAGTCAGGGTTGGGTGTTGTTGGTTTTGCCAGCCAGGCGCACTTTTTATTGAATATCGGACTCTTATCATTAATCGATCCAGAGCAGCAAAATCTACCAGACTATCTTAAGGCTTCAGGTGAAGTGAAGCGGCTGACCCTGCCGGGTGAGATGGGAGAGAGCTTCAAGGTTATGGCCTTCAGTAAAAACTATGACGGGGATGTAATTGGTTTTGAGCAACATGATATTCGTCATCTACTTTAGAGCACTCTGAGTAAACCACTGAAGCGGCGCCGGCCATGTTTAAAATGAACTCGAAATACTCATTTACTATCGTGTAAACTCCGTTTTCTCGTTGCTATTTGCCGTGCCATCTTCCGTTTAATGACGTAATCAGAGCGTTTAACAAAAAAAGAGAAAATAAATTATGACGTTGATTCAGATTATTGTACTTGCGATAGTGCAGGGACTTACCGAGTTTTTACCTATCTCAAGTTCCGGGCATCTGATCCTGGTCCCACAACTAACAGACTGGCCGGACCAGGGACTGGCCTTTGATGTGGCGGTACACGTGGGGACACTTTCTGCGGTTGTTTTTTATTTTCGACAAGATCTCACCGAGATGTTGCTGGCCTGGCTTAAATCAATTCCGGTAGCCGAGCAGACCCCCGAAAGTCGCCTGGCCTGGGCAATCATCATCGGTTCTATCCCGGTTGGTGTCGGTGGCTTGTTACTCCATGATCTGGCAGATACCGTCTTTCGTTCACCGTTGGTGATTGCCTGGGCAACGATTGGCTTTGGCGTCTTACTCGGTATCGCCGACTGGTTTACACCACGCCAGCGAGAACTGACAACACTCACCTGGACCGGCGCGCTCTGGATTGGCATTGCCCAGGTATTGGCATTGATTCCAGGGACTTCGCGTTCCGGTATTACCATGACCGCGGGTTTATTGCTAGGCTTTACCCGTCAGGCAGCGGCGCGTTTTTCATTCCTGTTATCGATCCCGGCAATTTTGATGGCAGGGGGTTATAAAAGTATAAAGTTACTTGAACTACCTGAAGTAGATTGGCTGTCCATATCTTTAGGTATTGTACTCTCGGCAATCACGGCCTACTTATGCATCCACTACTTTTTAAAGTTGCTTGATAAAATGGGTATGTTACCGTTTGTGGTATACCGCATCATACTGGGAGTTATCCTCCTCTACGTGTTCTGGTAAGAAGTCCTAATGAAAGACAAGAGTAAATTCAAACGCGATAAAATTTATGCCGAACCATCCGGCATGTTGATCGATTTTGTTTTTGATGAACGGGTAGCCAATGTATTCCCGGATATGATACGTCGTTCCGTACCGGGTTATGATGTTATTATTCCGATGTTAGGTGTGTTTGCAGAAAAATATATTCAGGCGGACAGCAATATTTATGACCTGGGTTGCTCGTTAGGCGCGGCAACAATATCGATACGGCGCAAGATATCAAAACCAGATTGTAAAATTATCGCGGTAGATAATGCGCCGGCAATGGTAGAGCAATGTAAGAGCAATATAGAAATGGACACCTCTACAACCCCGGTTGAGGTGGTGTGTGAAGATATATTAGCAACCAAAATTGAAAATGCTTCTTTAGTGGTGATTAATTTTACCCTGCAATTTTTAAAGCCAGCGTTGCGTGCTGAGTTACTAAAGAATATATATCAGGGACTGAATAATGGCGGGGCGTTAATCATTTCTGAAAAGATAACCTCGAATGACCAACAGCAGATAGATTTTTATGACGAGCTACATACCGAGTTCAAGCGCGCGAATGGTTATAGCGACCTGGAAATTAGCCAGAAGCGTTCCGCGTTGGAGAATGTGCTGATTCCAGACACGAGTGAAACACATATAGAGCGTTTAACTGATGTTGGGTTTGGTTTTGTGACACCCTGGTTCCAGTGTTTTAATTTTGCCTCGTTTTGTGCGGTCAAACTCTGAAAAAAGTATTATGTACTCGCAGCATGTGTTCGAACAACTTGCAGAACTTGGTCATGCCGATTGGGCCGAGACACTCAAACAGGAGCTGTTACCTCGCTTCAAAAGGCATGGGAAATTTACTGAGTGGCAAACAGTCCTGGAAAACCTGCCGGAGGCGACAGCTACACTTATCGATTTGAATCAGACCGCTATTGAGGTTGGCATCGAAGCAGATCTCACAGAACAACAGCATCTACAGTTAATCGAGTCGCTAAAGCAGTTTCATCCCTGGCGAAAAGGGCCATTCAAGCTGTTTGGCCACTATATCGATACCGAGTGGCGATCCGACTGGAAATGGGATCGCCTGAAAAATCATATTGCACCCCTTGCCGGTCGCAAGGTCCTGGATATTGGCTGTGGCAGTGGCTATCACTGCTGGCGTATGCGTGGTGCAGGCGCGGACATGGTGCTGGGCATCGATCCGACTATCGTATTTGTGATGCAATATTTTGCACTGCAGCACTACATCCAGGACGACCAGGTTAATGTTTTACCGCTTGGCATTGAAGACCTGCCATCGAAACTGAATTGTTTTGATACCGTGTTTTCCATGGGGATTCTGTACCATCGTCGTGACCCAAAACAACACCTGCAGGAAGTTAAGAGTTGTTTGCGAGCGGGGGGCGAGATGGTGCTGGAAACGTTGGTTATCGAAGAAAGTTATGGCGATATTCTGGTTCCAGCAGGACGCTATGCACAAATGAAAAATATCTGGGCGATTCCCAATGTTAAAGTTTTAGAAAACTGGCTTACTGAGACAGGCTTTAATAACGTCCGTTGTATTGATGTTACCGTTACGAGTATAGAAGAACAACGCGTCACTGAGTGGATGCAGTACCAGTCCCTGGTTGATTATCTGGATCCGGATGATCAGAGCAAAACGGTCGAGGGTTACCCGGCACCACGAAGAGCTATTGTGCTTGCCGAAACGTGATTAGCTTTATGACTCCGCTAGTTGTTTAGTAAATTTGATGGTTTCAAATTTACTGCCATCTCTGCAATCAAGAAAAAATGTTCCCTGCTGTTCATATCCGCATTTTTCATAAAAGTTGATAGCATTTATCGATGCGTTAATTTCAATATAGGTTTTGTTTAGCTGACGAGCAACATCTTCCAGATAATTTAACATATTGGTGCCGATACCTTTACCGATGTGTTGTGGATCGACATAGATCGCATCAATAAATGAGTCGGTTGGATCATATTGAGCAAAACCGAGAATGGTTTCCATATCACAGCAGACGATCATAATCTTGTCAGTAAGCCACTTATAGTAAAGTACTTTACTGGGAAGATTATTGATGAAGGAGTCAATTTTCTCTCTTGTATAATGTAGTTTACATAATTCGCTGACTGATTCATAAATCAATGAATAGATCTGGTCGACGTCTTTTAAAGCGGCCGCTCGAATATTGTACACACTGGTTACCTTACTGATTATTTTTTTTAATAATTCTGACACTTACTAATTATCAGGTTAACAGAGTGTTGTAAATAAAAGAATACATAGCAAGTTTGGTTGGCTAGTAAAGCTCCAATTACGTGCAGGACTTTTTTTGACGTTTTAGAAATAAAGGTTGAGCAAATCGAACTGAATTTATGCAAAAAGCAACCTACGATGATCAGAAATTACATTTTGTTTGCAAGATGAAAAGAGTTGCTTATCGCTGCATCAAAATGGCGCAAAATGTAGAGTTTGAAAAAAATGAAATAATTAGTCGGGTGAGAATGCAAAGGTTAAATGCCAGCTATTTACCGGTTACAGGATGCTGGCACTTAAATAGGTAAGTTCTAATAAATTCAAGATAGACATAACCATAGAGGTCAGAAATACACCAAACAAAATATTTAAAACAATGAACAAAAGTCGTGCGCCTGACATTTTGGTTTGTCCTTCCAGGCGTACGTTTTGTGATCGGTGATGGAGCTTATTAGCTGCCATCCAACGATCTCAGCTTTTGTTAAAGACGATTGGTGAAATGTTTTCTTCAACATACGATAAAAAATTTCTATACTTGTTGGATGGCTGGTACAACATCCTACTCTCCGAAAATAGCTCTGGCACTTGGCAGTGGTTCATCGCGTGGTTGGGCGCATATTGGGATCATAAAAGCATTGCATCGGCGTGGCGTGGTGCCTGATATCGTGTGTGGCTGTTCGATTGGTAGTTTGGTCGCTGCCGCCTATATGACGGGCAATCTGAACAAGCTTGAAGACTGGGTGTGCTCCCTGACCAGGACACAGACCTCGAAGTTTTTTGAGCACAATTTTTCCTTAAATGGTTTTATCAGTAAAGACCATTTATATGACTTTCTTACCAATTACGTCTGCAGGAAAGAAGCGGCGATAGAAGATCTGCCCCGGATATATGCGACAGTCGCAACAGAACTGGAGACTGGCCGGGAGATCTGGTTCACCGATGGTCCATTGATCGAGGCAGTATGGGCCTCTATCTCCATCCCAGGTCTGTTTCCTCCTTTTAAAAATCAGGAGCGCTGGCTGGTTGATGGTGGACTGGTCAATCCGGTACCGGTTTCGATATGTCGTGCACTGGGGGCAGATATCGTCATCGCGGTGAATCTAAATGGGGATGTAATAGGTAAGCATTTTAGCGAGGGACCGGTACGCAGTTCTGATAACAGTTTCTGGGGCTCGTTAAAAGAGTCTGCAATCGAGCACTCAACCTCATTGTTTCCCCATTTAAAATTTTCACATGCGGATTATGATCCGGATGCACCGGGTATTTTAGATGCGATTGCCGGATCGATTAATATCAGCCAGGATCGAATTACCCGGAGTCGTATGGCCGGGGATCCTCCCGATCTTGTATTAACCCCCAGACTTTCGACTGTTGGCCTGCTCGAATTTTACCGTGGGGAAGAGATTATTACAGAGGGCGTGCATGTTGTTGAACGTATGGGTTCCGAAATTGATACCTTACTCAAACAGGAGTGACGATAAAGACTGTTTTATACAGCCATTGCATACAGGTCATGTTCATCACTATTGGTGATCGTAACCTCAAGGAATTCACCGGGTCTGGCCGTTTCTGTGGGCTCGACAATAACCAGGCCATCAATCTCAGGCGCATCAGCATAGGAGCGGGCGATAACCGTGCCGTCTTCCTCAATAGCATCAACCAGAACCGTCAATTGATGACCAATTTTTTCTTTTAACTTGTTGGCACTGATCTCTGCCTGTTTTGTCATGAAGCGTTCGAGGCGATCCTGCTTGGTGTCTTCATCAACATGGCCAGGTAGTTGATTGGAAGTGGCACCTTCCACTTCTGAATAAGTAAAACAACCCACGCGATCCAGTTGCGCCTCGTCAAGAAAATCGAGCAGTTCGCTAAAGTCCTGTTCAGTTTCTCCTGGGAAACCAACAATAAAAGTCGAGCGCAAAGCGATCTCAGGGCAGATGTTTCGCCAGTTCTCGATTCGCCTTAAAACATTTTCACTATTCGCCGGCCTTTTCATCGCCTTTAACACCGATTGGCTGGCATGCTGAAAAGGGATATCGAGATAGGGCAGGATTTTATTTTCTGCCATGAGAGGTATGACTTCATCGACGTGCGGGTAGGGGTAGACATAATGCAGACGTGTCCAGATACCAAATTCGGCCAAGGCGGAGGCCAGTTCAGTCATCCGGGTTTTGATCGGACGTCCCTGCCAGAAGCCGGTCCGGTATTTGATATCTACACCATAGGCACTGGTATCCTGTGAAATAACCAGTAGCTCCTTAACCCCGGCATTCACCAGGTTTTCGGCCTCTTGCATGACCTCTCCAATAGGACGACTTACCAGGTCACCACGCAAACTGGGGATGATGCAAAAGGTACAACGATGGTTACAGCCTTCGGAAATTTTTAGATAGGCATAGTGTTGCGGTGTCAGTTTTATTCCCTGGTCAGGGATCAAATCAGCAAAAGGATCATGGGGTTTGGGCAGGTGTTGATGGATTGCCTGCATTACCTCCTGTTGCGCATGCGGGCCAGTGACTGCCAGTACACCGGGATACGTTTGCTTGACGATATCACCCTTGGCTCCCAGGCAGCCCGTGACAATCACCTTGCCATTTTCATCCAGTGCCTCACCAATCGAATCCAGGGACTCAGCGATCGCATCATCGATAAAGCCACAGGTGTTAATCACAACCAGATCGGCTGAGTCATAATTGGGTACCAGTTCGTAACCTTCGGCGCGAAGCTGGGTGAGAATATTTTCAGAATCGACCAGTGCCTTGGGACAACCAAGGCTGATAAAACCGACTTTGGGGATATCGCTACTCATAGAAACTCAATGAAATCAGGTGAGGCAGGCTCAATTATACGTTATTTGGGGGCGAGATGTGTTTAATCAATAGTCTTGAGTAACAGCAAAACCCGATTTTTTCACTCGGCGTACTTTGCCAGGCTTTGTTTGATTGCCTGGATACGCTGTTGATCCAGCTCCATAGAGATGGCATCACCCTTGAGGCCACGCTCGATGATCGGACCGACGTCGACTTCGGCCGCAGCCTGAAGTGCATCTTTTAGCAACTGTGGTTTGACCGTAACCCGGTCCTCATATCCCGGCCGTCCACGCGAATCTGCTTCACAAGCCAATAGAAACATATCAAAGCGCTCTGGGCGCCGGAAGCCATCGAGGTTTTTAATAAGTTTTAAAATAGTTCCGGCGTTAAGCTCTTTGGCGCGATGATAGTAGAGATGATATTGCGCAACGTGAACAGCCAGGTCACGAAATTCGCGTGGTACCCGTAAGCGATCACAAAGGGCTTTGACCAGTGGTACACCGGCTTCCTCATGGCCGATATGTTGTGGTAATTCATCTTTCGGTGTGACGGCCTTACCCAGGTCATGGGTCAATGCCGCAAAACGTACTCGGGTATCTTTGGACAGACGTGCAGCCTGTTGCATCACCATCATGATATGCACGCCGGTGTCGACTTCGGGATGATATGCCTTGACCTGGGGTATACCAAACAGATTATCAATTTCCGGAAAAATGCGCGCCAGGGCACCGCAATTACGCAGTACCTGGAAAAATACATCTGGACTGGATTCACCGAGGGCGCGCTCAGTTTCCTGCCAGACCCGTTCAGCAACCAGTGCATCCACTTCACCACTTGCAACCATGTTTTTCATCAGTGACAGGGTTTCGTCGGCAATTGTGAAGCCAAGTTCAGCGTAACGTGCTGCAAAACGGGCAATGCGCAGGATGCGCACCGGGTCTTCAGCAAAGGCCGGTGAGACATGGCGTAAAATGCGATTTTCAAGATCCTGCCTGCCATGGTAGGGATCAATATAATTGCCCTGTTCATCTTTGGCGATGGCGTTGATGGTCAGGTCACGACGGGCTAGATCATCTTTCAGGCTCACATCCGGAGCCGCGTGGAAACTGAAACCTGTATAGCCCGGCGCGGTTTTACGCTCGGTACGTGCCAGGGCGTATTCTTCCTTGCTCTCAGGATGCAGGAAGACAGGAAAATCCTTACCGACTGATTTAAATCCGGCTGTTAGCATTTCTTCCGGGCTGGCACCGACGACCACCCAGTCGCGATCCTTGATCTCGCGACCCAGCAATTCATCCCTTACACAACCACCAACAAGGTATTTTTCCATCTCGCTAGTTTAACGGTTAATCTGAAAAACTGCACAGCTAATTGGCTGACGCCGTTATTCGCGATGTGTAGGGCTATCGAGATTAACCCGCTTTTGCATCAGGCTCGAACTGGGTCTGAGCTTATATACCCATAGCAGGCATTGGTATTTGATGTCTCTGTATAGAACAGCGTCTCTGATAAAAACCATCGCTGCCGTAGTTGTGATCAGTAGTTCAAGAATGAAGGTCCAATGGAACAGGTAATTGGCCACCCACCACTGGTAAATAGAGGGAATGCGCCAGATAGAAAAATATGTTTGGTTAAAAGGATAAAGCCACTTTATCCCACTGGCAATACTATCCAGCGTCATATGTAACAGGCCGCAGAGTAAGACCAGCGTGAGTAATTTAAATGCATGTGTACCAAAGTATTTGTAAACGGGGTAAGAAAATAAACTATAAATCGCCAGCCAGTAAAAGGGTATATGTGTCCAGTAACTGTGATGAGGATGTTGGCGATGATCGAATAGATAAAAATAGGCAAGATCAAAATCCGGTGCAATGCTCGCTACTAAACCTACAAGTAAATATTTAACATAGGCCGGGTCATCACGTTCGTTTTGTAAAATACTGCGTGTTAAGAGAAAGCCAGCGGGTAAGTGTGCAATAAACATTATTCCCGTCCTTTGCCAGGGTTGTACCAGTCGATATTGCGCGTGATGTACATTACGCCGGCCAGGGTAAAGAAGACACCGATCGAACCGAACAGTAACGAATAGTTTTGCTGCTCGAGTAGTGAAAACAGATAGATATATAAAACCACGATACCGGAACCAATCCAGCTTGCCCGTTTGTTGGATTTTAAGATCGCTCTTGAATACAGTGACACCATGATAACTACAGCGCTACTTGCGATAAAATACGACCAGAGGAAACTGATGTGCTCTGAGAAGGCCAGCAGTAGTAAGTAAAATAAAGACATACCAAGGCCGAGTAATAAATATTGCAGCAAGTGTACACGGAGCTTATAGACAATCTCGATTAACCAGATGGCAACAAAGGTAAGTAACAAAAACAGGACTGCATACTTGATACTACGCTCAGTCATGCGGTAATTATCAACCGGCGAGACAAATTCAACGCCGACCAGGGACTGGACAAGCTTGGCATATGAAAAATTGTCATCTAACCATTGTTGAGGATAGTTTCGGCTGATGTGTGATATCGCCCAGCTTGCCTCGAAGCCATCAGGGCCGACATTTCTGGCATTGGGAAGTTTGTATCCCTGGAAGCTTGGGTCGGGCCAGTCTGATTTGATCGTGAAATTAGTATTTTTACCTAATGGGGCAACATAAAAACCATCACTACCGTTTAGCAGCATTGCGATATTAAACTTGTATGTCTGATCTTGTTTAAGGATAAGCCCTGGTATATGAAAGCCGGTATCCTGGCTATTGGTCCTGCCCAGGCCTGGTTCGAAATAATGCGTGTCCTGGTTCCAGCGCAACACCACCTGTTGCTGGATCGCACTGGAATCTGAGACGCCCACCAGCAATTGTGCCTGTTGCCAGTCAATCAACTTTGGATCCACTCCCCAACTGCTGAAGTCCAGGTTTTTGAATTCACCCTGCAGGTTAATTGAGGATTGATAAACCGGGACTTCAAATATGCCACGGTAACGGATTTCATTTTCTATTTTTGCATTAACCGCCAGGCTGTCGGGTAAAAACACGGCATGTTTTAGTTTTCTGGTTTTTTCCAGGTGACCATGTTTGTTTTTCCAGGTATGGATCTCATAAAAAGGTACGACCAGGCGTGGTCCAAGGATATTTTGCTGGCGTCCCCATTTGCTGGTTATATCGTTTATCGCTGCAAGCCGGGTCCGGTCTCGCTCGTAGATTTTGCCACTAATCATACTCAATGGTATTTGCAGTAGCAGCATAATAAAGCCAATGAACAACACACGCAGAATAATCGAATTACGTAACCAGTTTTGAAAAGTTTCCAGTTTTGATTCCATGCCTCATCCGTCTGTTTTATGCTTGATTGGAAAATAATTACAGCATGCATAGCTGGCTTCGCTGTGATCAAAAATGATCAATTCTGGCAGTTGGAAGATTACTTAGTTATGCTTGAAGCAGGAATGCAGAGCTAAATAGTGCCTATGGATATGACGATTAACTGGTATGCAGTCGCAGCTGACATGGTGGTAATTATCCACTTCGTCTTTGTAATATTTGTATTATTAGGCGGAGTATTATTATTGAAATGGCGAAAGCTGGTCTGGTTGCATTTACCCGCTATGGTCTGGGGAGTCATGATTGAGTTCAGTGGCTGGATTTGTCCATTGACCCCCTATGAAAACCAGTTACGTGCGCAAGCCGGGCTGGAAATGTACGATGGCGATTTTGTCATGCGCTATATCATGCCGGTTCTTTATCCAGAGGATTTGACTCGCAGTATCCAGATCCTATTAGGCTTTATTATTCTGGCGATCAACGCGATTTGTTATTACTACGTTTTCTGGTACCAAAAAAAATAGCTCGAGTTTTAATTCGTAGTTAACTTCGCGTCTTGTGTTAGCTAACTTCAGTTTCTGCTTTAACTAGCTATGCTGTTATCTACCACTCTGGCTTACTGCTGTGGCTTACTGCCGAGGGACAAATTGCCAGCGCTTTTGAATGATCAACCTGTCCAGCTTAAGTTCATCGGGTAAGGGAGGATGCGGCGCTGAGTAGTGAATGATCTCCATCAGTTGTTTGTCCAGATCAGGATTGTTACTGGGTGTCAGCAGTCTGGCACTGACTAATTTTCCATACTTGTTGATCACCATCTCAACATCAATATAAGTTTTGACTGTTATCGGTTTGGTCATGTCCGGATAACGAGATGCGCCGATGATTTCTATTTTCTTGCTGAGGTGTTGTAAATAACGATAAGTAACAGGATCGGTCTGGCCATTAATGGTAACGGTTTTTACGCGCTGTAAGCCGGGTAAGCTGCAGGCATTGCATAGCAGGGCAATAACCAGGCTGGAGACGATGCGAAACGCAAAATGGGACATGATTGACCTTGTAGTTTTGAAAAGCGGCATTATAGACAGTATGGAGTCCATCTGCTTAATAAATATACATTCTACAGGTGTATAGCTCAGCAATTGACCAGATCTGCATTCTGTAAAACTGTAGCTATACTCTTAAAAACACAGGAATTTTATTCAAAAACGCGTAAGGAGAGTGCATGAGTTTTAGCGTAATTAATCCGGCCACCGGAGAGACAGTCAAGGAGGTCCCTGCCTGGGACGAGAGCCAGATTGAAGCGGCATTGGCCAGGGCGGCGAACGTCTCACCCGAGTGGCAGACACGTAGCTTTGATGAGCGAGCAAAGCTTATGCACCAGGCTGCCCAGGTTCTGCGGGATAATGTGGAGGAATACGCCACCACTATCACCCGCGAAATGGGCAAACTCATTGCTGATGCCCGGGCGGAGATCGAAAAGTGTGCCACTGTCTGTGATTATTATGCTGAGCATGCGGCAAATTTTCTCAAAGATGAAGCGCTCGAATCGGATGCCACGAACAGTTATGTCGCTTATTTACCGCTTGGTACGGTACTGGCGGTCATGCCCTGGAATTTTCCATTCTGGCAGGTATTTCGATTTGCTGCCCCGGCACTAATGGCGGGGAATACTGGCTTGCTCAAGCATGCCTCGAATGTCCCTGATTGTGCTTTGGCGATTGAAGACGTCTTTAACAAAGCGGGTTTTCCGGATGGAGTGTTTACCAGTATGATGATTCGTGCCTCTCAGGTTGAAAATGTGATCAAGGATCCCCGTGTCCATGCCGTCACCTTGACCGGTTCAGAACCCGCCGGACGCCAGGTGGCCAGTACTGCCGGTGAGTGTTTGAAAAAATCGG
>JASFLV010000022.1:0-14812 GCA_050117915.1 Thioalkalispiraceae bacterium
TGCCGACGGTCGTACCGATATCGTGAAAAACTTCCTGGAAACGGTACTCACATTGCGTACCAAACGCCGGATGGTGGCCGGCCATGAGATCCAGCCTGGCGTCATGCCCGCCAGTTTTCGTGTCGTTACTGAACATGGCCATGAACACCTGCAGGCAGATTTTGGTGAGCGGGCCATTGGCCGGGTTGCACCGGTTGATTCCATGATGTGGTGGATCATTCTGCTCCATATTTATGAACAAAGCACTGGCGACAAGGAGCTGTCACAAAGCCCGGAGTTCCAGGACACGATGAAGCAGATACTCCATCTATGTTTACAGGACAGTTTCGAGGTGAGCCCTGCCCTGCTGGTACCGGATGCCTGCTCAATGATCGATCGACGCCTGGGTATATATGGCCACCCTATTGAAATTCAGGCACTGTTTTATGGCATCCTGCGTATCATGCATTCACTGCTCAAGGCAGATACGGATGAGGACAAGTCGATATTAAAATCCGCCAGTGTCCGGGAAAAGGCCTTACTCAATTATGTCCGGATTTTCTACTGGCTGGACCTCGATCGGTTAAACGAAATCCACCGTTACACAACCGAAGAGTTCGGGATAGATAGTATTAATGTATTAAACATTTATCCGGAGTCGATCCCTGACTGGCTGCCTGACTGGCTACCTGATGAAGGGGGCTATCTAGTCGGTAATGTCGGTGCAAGTCGAATGGACTTTCGCTTTTTTGCCCTGGGTAACTTTCTTTCAATAATGCTCGGCTTAACCTCTGATAAGCAGGCAGAACGGATCCTGAAACTCTATGAACTACGCTGGGAAGATTTGATCGGCTCGATGCCGGTCAAGATATGCTATCCGGCAATGGAAGGCCTTGAGTGGCAAGTGCGGACTGGCAGTGACCCCAAGAATGCACCCTGGTCCTATCAGAACGGCGGCAACTGGCCAACGCTATTATGGACGTTTGTCGCTGCTTCACTGAAATCAGGCCGCGGCGACCTGGCCGAGCGTGCCTTTGAAACAGCCTTGAGCCGGCTCGCCCATGACAACTGGCCGGAGTACTATGATGGACGTGCCGGTAAACTGATTGGCCGACGTTCCAACTTCAAACAGGTCTGGTCGGCCACTTCCCTGATCCTTTCTCATAAATTATTAGAGAATCCAGCTCTTCTAAGTTTGTTACCCTGACCATGAACGAAGAAAGTATTCAGGAAAAGCTGGAGAAAGTCCGACTCTCTTACATCAGCGCACTGGCTGAAAAACGAGATATGATCAACAGTAATTGGGCCAACCTGCAGGACAACTGGAACCCCCAAGACTATGATCATATTTACCGGCTCATCCACGGGATTGCCGGGTCTGCTGAGACCTTTGGTTTTCCTGAACTCACTGTCAAAGCGCGTGCAGCGCTGGATGACTTAAAAGAAGTTAGCAACAGCCAGCCTGACTCGACGTTGCTCGATTCTATAGAGAATAAAATTTTTTTACTTTGTGAGTTATTACAGAAAATCAGCAAATCGTAAATAGTTGATCGAACTGTGCAATTGCAAACGTCTTTTTTACCGTTGGACGACAGCCATTGATTGAAATACTGGCTTTGTCACCACCGGCATGTTCACGCAGCAGTAACAACATCCCGAGTGCCGCACTATCCATATATTCAGCCTTGTGCAGGTTGATTACATATTTAATATTAGCTTGCTGATTGCGATAGGCATTTCGAAAATCACGATGTAGACGATAATCAAATGTCCCTTCAATATCGATCGTGATGGTGTCGTCTTCTTCTGACTTTTTAACAATTACCTGGCTCATATTGCTATTAGAATAAATCTATTCCACCTTCGTCAATATTTGATTGATCCACTGCCCGAGACAGCGTGTTACCCATTCGGCTAATCGCAGATCTTGCCTCTGCATAGCTGGCCTCTGCATCCTGCTCCTTTGTAGCAGAGACAAATTCAGCTACCGCAGTCGTAAACGCATTAGCTGAGTCCGTCATTTGTTCGACTCGACGATTGATATGCTGTAACAATTGGTTTGTCATGTCCTCAAATTGCAAGCCCCTCACCGCGGTGCCAACGTCCTGCTTGATTTTTTCGCTAATCTGGTTGGCATCTTCGAGCCGCTCAGCCATAAGCTTATTGACTTCTTCCGTTTTTGCTAACATCCGTTGAACATTATCTTTTGACTCGATAGCATGATTCATGTCGCGTGAAGACATTGTCGCAACCGTCTCCTGAGCGAGTGTGATATTCTCATCGGCCTTGCCAACGACTTCACGTATCTCATCACTGAAGGCATTGGAGTTTTGCGAGAGTTTACGTACCTCATCCGCGACAACCGCAAAACCGCGCCCCGCCTCACCGGCACGCGCCGATTCAATTGCCGCATTCAGTGCAAGTAAATTGGTCTTATCCGCAATATTCTTGACATCTTCCAGCAACTTGACGATCACTTTCATCTGATCAGCCACATCGTCGATAACATGCATCACCATGATACTGTCTTTACTGACCTCAACGATTTGACTGACAAACTGTTCCAGTACTTTCTGCGTCTCTTCGGCAAATTCGTCATAACTGAATTTATTCTCATCAGGTTCGGAGTCAGATTCACCATAACCATCGTTACTTATCATCCGCATGATAAGATTAGATTGCTTTTGACTGGTATCGTTAAGACCTTCAAAGCTCGACTGTAATTCCACGGTGGCATTACCGACCAGTGATCCTAGCTGAGCCATATCTTTATGGACTAATTCAAGTTGCGCTTGAAAAGCCTGGGTTAATTCATGGGTCATTCCCTGCAATTGCTCCAACCTGTCAGGTCCCGCCTGTTGGGTGCTATTCTCGGTTGAACTTTTGAAGTTAGAAACAAGCAAGGCGAGGCCGATCAGGGAAGCAAACAGGCAGGCGGTAATGACTGACCAATGCGCCGCTGTGACTATGGAGGCGACGCTGGCCAGAATAGTGACGGCTAACACGCTGATGCTAAGATAGAGTCCGGTTCGCATTGGTTCCCTGTTTGTTGTTTTTGGGTAATTTGTACAGAAGATAGCGTCAAACTCCAGCTAACTCTTTAATCCAATTGCTCAATCCTGTTTGTCGATTTTTTGACCGCAAAAAAAATACCCTGCTTAAAAAAAGCAGGGTAAGGGTGTGTTGCGCATCTCTGCGCAGGGGGAGGAATCATCACTAAATAAAGTCTCATTTTGGAGACAACTTACCTAACCACTTTGGTTTTCGGCATACCAGGCAGGAACTTTAGAAAATTTAGCAAAATCTCCAAAAATTAACATTTGCTAATGCACTCCCTAAATCACTCATAACTAGATGATTTTAAATACTAAATAGGGTCAGCCCGGCTACCGCCGAAAATTGGCGGTTATTTATTAGCCACTCAGTACAAAACCCATGGCACTTTGGCTGATGGTAATCAGATTTTTGGGGTATTTTTGTCCAACTGTTTCTCATCTGTCCCGGGGTTGAATAACGGTTTATAACAAATTTACTCGGTTGGTATACTCAGGCATGATTCCTATTGATAAAACAAGCGCTTGTAAGTGCCTATCAAATGGGCTTTGAGTATACGGCAAGAGTAGCGGGAAATTCAGCTAAACAATGAGAACAATAATCTCCACAATCCTGATTTTTCTATTCTGGGTGTTGCTGTCCGGACATTTTGAGCCGTTACTGCTGGTACTGGGTGTCATCTCTACCCTGCTGACTATTTATATAGCCCAGCGTATGCACGTCATCGATCAGGAAAGTTACCCGGTTCAACAGTTAGCGCGCCTGTTGCGCTTCTACCTGTTCCTTGGCAAAGAGATCATCCTAGCTAATCTGGATGTCATCAAAAGAATTTTGAAACCGGGACCCTCAATCAGCCCACAGGTGATTCAGCTACCGGCGAAACAGCATTCAGACCTGGCAAAAGTCATTTATGCAAATTCAATTACGTTGACACCGGGCACCGTGACCCTGGATCTATCTGGTAACGAACTCAAGGTGCATGCCCTCTCTCAGGAAGCTGCGGATGATCTACTAAAAGAACGAATTGCAAATGCAGTGCCTGACAAGAAAGGAACTCCCTCCAGATGATGTATATCGTTGCAGCACTGGCAATCCTGATCACCATGGGGCTCGCCCTGGTGCGAGCGTTGCTTGGCCCGACTGTTTATGACCGTATCGCTGCAGTAAACATGGTCGGGACAAAAACTGTATTACTGATTGCAGTCCTGGCATTTATGACTAACCGTAATGATCTACTTGATATCGCGCTTGTCTATGCGCTGATAAATTTTATCGGTGTTGTTGCAGTATTAAAACTTGTTGAGCATGGTAATTTTTTTACCGATGGTAAAACAGTTGAAGAGGTCGACAAGGAATGATACTCGAAATCTTAAGTTGGACATGTCTGGTGCTTGGTGGTTTGCTGGGTATCATTGGCGGTATTGGTATGCATCGCTTTCCTGATTTCTATTCCCGACTGCATGCCGCAGGTACCACTGACACTTTATGCGCTGCCCTGTTTCTAGTTGGGCTAGGTTTCCAGGCTGGTTTAACCCTAGCCAGTCTAAAGTTAATCTTAATTTTTGTCTTCATATTCTTTACTAGTCCGACCGCATCGCACTCCCTGGCAAATGCTGCCATGTTAGGTGGGCTTGAACCAAAATTGGGAAAACAATGATCGATCACCTGATTGATATCACCCTGCTAACCTTTTTGACAATCACGGCACTGGCCATTATTCGTTTACATAACCTGTTTGCCGTGGTGATGTTATTCGGTATTTTCAGTCTGCTTTCAGCAGGGCTTTTCGTTGTTCTTGATGCGGTGGATGTTGCCTTCACTGAAGCAGCAGTAGGTGCCGGTATCTCCACTGTGTTGATGCTCAGTACGCTTGCTTTGACTTACTCGCACAGAGAAGACAAGGACGAGAAAAATCCAGTACACCGCCCCTGGTTACCATTGCTTGTGGTCATCATTACTGGTTCGATGTTGATCTATGGTACATCTGATATACCTGCCTTTGGTGATCCCAATACACCTGCGCAGCAACATGTCGCCCCCCATTATCTGAAACAAAGTATTCCAGATACAGGCGTTCCCAATGTAGTCACCGCCGTACTGGCCAGTTACCGCGGCTTTGACACTCTGGGAGAAGTGACTGTGATTTTTACTGCAGGTATTGCCGTAATGTTATTGATTGGACGGCGTCGCCGTTCATTAGAAGAAAAAGAAAAAGTAAGAGACAATAGCCATGAAACATGATCTGATTTTAAAAATCGTCGCCAAATTTCTTATTCCGTTAATTCTTCTGTTTGCCCTTTACGTTCAATTTCATGGCGATTTTGGTCCAGGTGGTGGATTTCAGGCCGGCGTTATCTTCAGTGCCGGTTTTATTCTCTATACTCTGGTGTTTGGTCTTGATGCCGCAAAAATGATCATCCCCCCCTGGTTATTAAAATTACTGGCGAGTCTTGGAGTGTTGATTTACGCCGGCACCGGTATAGCCAGCCTTATCCTCGGTGGTAAATATCTGGAATACAGTGTCCTGGCCTCCACCCAGGTCGCAGGCCAACACCTGGGGATACTGGTTATCGAATTAGGCGTCGGCATAACAGTTGCCTCCGTGATGATAATTATCTTCTTCGCTTTTGTAGAGAGAGGACGTTCCTGAATGCAGTTGATTCTTGAGAATTATAATTACTGGATGGTCATTGTCTTAATGATGGCAGGTTTTTATACGGTAATTAGTCGCAGTAATTTAATCAAAAAAATTACTGGGTTGAGTATTTTCCAGGTATCCGTATTCCTACTCTATATCAGTATAGGTCATGTTGATAAAGGGGCCGCACCGATTATCGCGGAAGGTGTAAAGTTGTATTCCAACCCACTCCCGCATGTATTGATCCTGACAGCGATTGTTGTTGGTGTCGCGACCACTGCGCTCGGTCTGGCCCTGGTGGTCCGCATCAAAGAGGCCTACGGTACGATTGAAGAGGACGACATACACAAGCAGGATCAATCTTTGTGATAGAAAGCCATTTAAGTCTATTAATCGTTGTTATCCCATTGATTGCTGCACCCATCGTTGCAGTATTACCCAACGGTCGCCTGCCATGGTTAATTAGCAGCCTGATCACCTGGGCTGTATTTTATTTAGCGATTATACAATTAATCAATGTAACCACTGGCGGGGTCATTAGCTATGAATTAGGTGGATGGGCGCCACCATGGGGAATCGAATATCGCATTGACAGTGCCAATGCCCTGGTGGCACTCATTGTATCAGGTATCGCTGCACTCAGTACCCCGTATGCATTAACCAGTGTGGCAAAAGAGATCCCTGAACAACAACTATCACTTTTTTATGCAGCCTTCCTGCTCTGCTTTACTGGCCTGCTGGGTATTACCCTAACCGGCGATATTTTTAACCTGTTTGTTTTCCTTGAGATCTCTTCGCTTTCCTCGTATGCCCTGATCAGCCTTGGCAAAAAGCGACAAGCTTTAACCGCTGCCTACCAGTATTTAATCATGGGGACGATTGGCGCCACCTTCTTTTTAATTGGTGTCGGTCTGCTCTATGCCGAAACTGGCACGCTCAACATGATGGATCTGTCGCAACGCTTGCCTACCATCTTTGATCATCGCACGGTGCATACCGGCTTTGCCTTTATCCTGATTGGCATTGCCTTAAAACTGGCCCTGTTCCCTTTGCACCTTTGGTTACCCAATGCTTATACCTATGCACCTTCTGTTGTCACGGTATTTTTGGCCGCCACTGCCACGAAAGTTGCAGTCTATGTCATGGTGCGGATCATCTTTGGTGTCTTCAACCTGAACCTTATTGAAAGCACGCCCACTGACGAATTGTTCCTGCTACTGGGAATCGCGGGGATCCTGGCAACCTCTATCTATGCAATTCTTCAGCGTGATGCAAAACGGCTGCTTGCCTATTCCAGTGTTGCCCAAATTGGCTATATGGCGCTGGGCATCGGTTTTGGTTCAGTACTGGGTTTGACTGCAACTTTTGTTCATCTGTTTAACCATGCACTGATGAAAGCTGCATTATTTATGGCCATCGGCGCCATCGTTTATCGCATTGGCAGCAGCCGCATCGAAGAGTTACATGGTCTTGGCAAACAAATGCCATGGACCTTCGCCGGGATCGTAATTGGCGGTTTAAGCCTGATCGGCATTCCGGGTACCGCCGGTTTTATCAGCAAATGGTATCTGGTACTTGCCGCTATCGAACAACAGTCCTGGCTGATTGTGGTGGTCATTCTCATCGGTTCATTACTGGCCGTGGTTTATATCTGGAAACTGGTTGAAGTCATGTATTTCCGGCCATCCCCAGCTGATGACACTCGTAATATTCAGGAAGCGCCAATGGGATTATTGATCCCTATGTGGATTTTAGTATTAGCCAATATCTATTTTGGTCTGGATACTGATTTGACTGTCGGCGTAGCGGAAAATGCAGTCAACTTGTTGTTGGGAGTCCAGACAAAATGACAAGTTTGACAGGAGAGAGTTTAATACTCATAGCCATCTGTTTGCCGCTACTTGCCTCGCTTCTGATCCTGTTAACTGACAAATGGCCAAACTTGCGGGAAACGATCACCCTGATCACAGCACTGTGTGTTCTCTATGCTGTTTCAGTGCTGGCCATCAGAGTCAACACCGGAGAGCTACCCGGCATCCAACTGCTCGAACCCCTGCCCGGTTTGGCCATCGCCTTCAAGCTTGAACCACTCGGTATGTTGTTTGCCCTGGTTGCCGGCATTCTCTGGCCCGTTACCTCACTCTATGCAATCGGATATATGCGCGGCCATCATGAAAAAAACCAGACACGGTTTTATGCAGCCTTTGCAATTTCCATCAGCTTCGCCCTGGCAGCAGCGTTTGCTGGCAATCTTTTCACACTATTCCTGTGTTATGAGCTTTTAACTCTCTCCACCTATCCCCTTGTCACGCACTCGGGTTCAGCCGAAGCGAGAAGAAGCGGACGGATTTACCTGGGCATCCTGCTGGGTACTTCTATTGGATTACAGTTACTCGCCATTTTGATTACCTGGTCAGTAACCGGGACGCTGGAATTTAAGCAAGGCGGTATCCTTGCCGGTAAACTGGATCCCGCCTATGCAGGTATCCTCTATGCCCTGTTTGTGTTTGGTGTCGGCAAGGCCGCCGTCATGCCCTTTCACAAATGGCTACCCGCTGCGATGGTCGCACCAACACCAGTCAGTGCTTTGTTGCACGCGGTTGCCGTGGTCAAAGCCGGTGTCTTTACCATTTTAAAAATTACGATTTATATTTTTGGTACAGATTTCATTGTTAGTGCTGGTGCCAGTGACTGGTTAATTTGGTTTGCCGCAGCGACCGTGTTATTAGCTTCACTGATTGCGATGACCAAGGACAACCTCAAGGCAAGACTGGCCTATTCGACCATCAGTCAGTTGAGTTATATTGTACTGGGTGCATTACTCGCAACCCAAACCAGCATTCTTGGTGCTTCATTGCACATTGCCATGCATGCCTTTGCCAAAATCACCCTGTTCTTTGCCGCTGGCGCGATCCTGGTCGCTACACATAAAACCAATGTCAGCCAGATGCGGGGGCTGGGTAGAGCCATGCCGGTCACCTTTATTGCATTTACCATTGGTAGCCTGAGTATTATCGGTTTGCCAATGTTTGGTGGTATGTGGAGTAAGTGGTATCTGGCACTGGGAACGGTGCATGCCGAGCAATGGATAATTCTGGCGGTGTTTATGCTGAGTTCATTGTTGAATATTGCTTATTTGTTGCCAGTATCGATACGGGGCTTTTTTGCGGTACCGGAAAGCGGCCAGCCATATACTGAAATCAAGGAAGCTCCTGTGACCATGTTGGTTGCCTTAAGTTTAACCGCATTAGCCTGTATCATATTGTTTTTCTATCCTGCTCCTTTTTATCAATTGGCTACAAGTGTCAGTAAAGGACCCTAAGATGTCAGAACCTTCGCAAGCTAAAGATGAAAAGACGTATTTGTTCGACAACCCTAAAAATGTCTCACGACTACTACTTGGCTTTTATATTATCTGTGCAGTGTTATTTGTCCTCGATTTCATTGTCCATCGGCATAGCGTACATCCCTGGGAAGGCTTTCCCGCTTTTTATGCGATCTATGGTTTTGTCGCCTGTGTGCTACTGGTATTGATCGCCAAAGAGATGCGTAAACTGATCATGCGAAAGGAAGATTATTACGATGTGGATGAATGAACTACCGCCGTTTATCCCGTTTTTCCTTGCCGCCCTGTTGGTGCTGGTCACCCGTGGGCATATACGAAATATTATTTTACTGGCCACACCGATACTCGGTGGGCTGCATTTATGGTTTGATGTCCAACCCCTTATTGGCCTGAGTGATAGCGGCACGGCGATCAGCCTCACCCAGATAAAATTACTGGGTTATGAACTGGAATTCATGCGGGTGGACAAACTTAGCCTGTTGTTTGGTTATTTGTTCCATCTGGCAAGTTTTATTGCCATTGTTTTTGCCTTACATGTGCGCGACACCACCCAACAAGTTGCTGGCCTTCTATATGCAGGTAGTGCTTTAGGTGCCGTTTTCGCTGGGGATCTGATCAGCCTGTTTATTTTCTGGGAAGGCCTGGCGATCAGTTCCGTCTTCCTGATCTGGGCGCGTCGTACTGAGCGAGCGATCAAGAGTGGTTTGCGATATCTGATCTTCCAGGTTCTGTCAGGCGTGTTATTACTGGCTGGTGCGCTGATACATTATCAACAGACGGGGTCTATTAGTTTCGATTATATAGGTCTTGAGGGTATAGCCGGCTGGTTAATCCTGTTGGCATTTGGTATCAAGGCCGCTTTTCCGTTCCTGCATAACTGGTTGACCGATGCCTATCCTGAATCGACCCCCACTGGCACGGTATTTCTTTCAGCGTTTACCACCAAGGTTGCGGTTTATGCCCTGGCCCGGGGTTATCCGGGTACTGAACTACTCGTGTATGTGGGTGCCGTGATGACCTGTTTCCCGATCTTCTTTGCGGTGATTGAGAATGACTTACGGCGGGTGCTCGCCTACAGCATGATCAACCAGGTTGGCTTTATGGTCTGTGGTGTCGGTATCGGTACTGCGCTGGCCTTAAACGGGGCCGTTGCCCACGCCTTCAATGATGTAATCTTTAAGGGCCTGCTGTTTATGACCATGGGTGCCGTACTCTATCGTGTCGGTAACATCAATGGTTCCGACCTGGGTGGTTTGTACAAATCCATGCCCAAGACTGCCCTGTTGTGTATTGTTGGGGCCTCATCGATCTCTGCCTTCCCGCTGTTTAGTGGCTTCGTCAGCAAATCCATGGTCATGACCGCAATGTTACAAGAGGGACATAACTATGTGTGGCTGATGTTATTATTTGCCTCGGCCGGGGTGTTCCACCACGCTGGAATCAAAATCCCCTACTTCGCCTTTTTCCATCACGACTCAGGCATCCGCACTCAGGAAGCACCGCGCAACATGTTAGTTGCGATGACCATTGCGGCCATCCTGTGTATCTTCATTGGTAGCCAGCCACAATATCTATATGCACTGCTACCCTGGGAAGTGGACTACTGGCCTTATGATGTCACCCACGTACTGGCGCAACTACAAATCCTCTTCTTCTCGGCACTCGCCTTTGTCTGGCTAAACAAACAGGGGCTCTATCCACCCGAGTTACACTCGGTAAATATCGATGTCGAATGGCTCTACCGGAAAGCTTTACCCGCTACAGGTCGATTCAGTCATATGGTCATGCAGGGTCTTGTTAACAACCTCGCCCATTTCAGCCGGGTTAGTTGGCAAACGATCAAGCAGGTATTCGCCAGAACAAGTTATTCTGAATATCACCTGGCCAGCAGCTGGCCGACCGGCAGTATGGTTCTGTGGATCGGGGTCATATTGGGTGGTTATTTGCTAATTGATATTGTTTTCTAAAACGACAGATAAATAGCTTATGACTACAGACTTATACGGGTTCAGGTTCAACCACACTCTGTTCCAGTTTCAGCCAGAGACACTGCCCGCCTGATTCGTTATCAATAGACTCGAGACGCGTGTTGTGTGCGGCAGATTCTTCAGCAGAGGCCCTGATGATTTTCAAGGCGGCGCGATCGGTGCGAATAAAGTGTTGCTGACTGTTTTCCCCGGAGGACTGTTCAAAACCATCATCGAGGATTAATGCCGTCTGACCACCGGTCATGGTCAGGTAAAGCTCTGCGAGGATCTCGGCATCCAGCAATGCTCCATGCAGATCACGCTGGGAGTTATCAACTTGATAACGTTTACATAACGCATCAAGGCTGTTCTTCTGCCCTGGGTGCATCTTGCGCGCCATTTGCAATGTATCGGTAATCTTGCATTGACGTTCTATCCCTTTCCAGCCAGCATCCAGCTTTTTGTATTCTGAATTGAGGAAACCGACATCAAAGGGGGCATTATGAATAATCAATTCGGCACCCTTTAGATATTGCAACAAGTCACTGGCGATATCTTTATAGTAAGGTTTGTCTTCCAGGAACTGATTGGTGATACCATGCACTTCGACCGCACCATCATCAATCTGCCTTTCCGGGTTGATATAGACATGAAAGCGGTTATCCGTGATCTTGCGGTTAATAATTTCTACACAACCGACTTCGATAATTCGATGCCCCTCGCTGGGGTCCAGGCCTGTCGTCTCGGTATCGAGGACAATCTGCCGCATTTGACTCTCCCACTGTTAACAACCATTTTTAACCGCACATCGCATCCCACTGCCATGCACACACTGGTTAACCCACACTGACTAGACTATCAAATATTTATCCCCGAGTAACTGATTAGAGTAACCGCTTAGAGTTCATCGATCCCGCGGTTGGCCAATTGATCGGCGCGCTCATTTTCCGGGTGCCCGGTATGTCCACGCACCCAGTGCCAATGGATATCATGCTTATTGGCCGCTTTATCCAGACGCTGCCAGAGATCAATATTTTTCACCGGCTTTTTATTTGCCGTGCGCCAACCCCGCTTTTTCCAATTCGCCATCCATTGCGTGATGCCGTTTTTCACATACTCTGAATCGGTGGTTAAATCTACGACACAGCGTCTTTTCAGGCTCTCCAGTGCCCGAATCGCCGCCATCAACTCCATCCGGTTATTAGTGGTCTCTTTTTCACCACCATACAGTTCCTTTTCTTCATTGCCATAGCGTAACAAGGCCCCCCAGCCCCCAGGGCCTGGATTGCCTCGACAGGCACCATCTGTATAAATCTTAACTTTATCCGTCATGCTTGTTGTTATTTTGAAAAGGTTCAACCAGGCCAGGCGAGACAATACTCTTCTTGGATTTTGCCCAGCGGGGTCCGACCGGGGTAAGCGTCACAACCCGCTTGCGGGCCAAAATAAGATTGGCCGCACCCAGCACAGGCCAGAAACGCCCGCCTGCCGACTCCATAATGCGCAAGCGTTGCATGAGCGACCCCTGCTGTAAAGGTGGCCGAAAGAAATAGCCCTGGATGTTGAGCACATCAAAGCCCAGCAACGCCAGCCAGTCTTTGATCCGCGTTGTGCTTAAAAATCGACCACACCAGGGCACACGTTGTCGCCAACTGAGGCTCCAGCGCCAGAGGGTCCAGAGGCTAAATGGATTGAACACCAGGATCAGCAGGTGCCCTTCCGGAATTAGCACCCGTTCCGCTTCACGCAGGACATTATGCGGCTGCAGGGAAAACTCAAGAACATGTGGTAAAACAATAACATCCATACAATCGGTCTGGATCGGCAACTGTTCCGGCAACCCCAGCAATCCATGACCTTCTGGCTCTGTCTGGTTTGAAACAAAATCCATCACTTCACAGTGGGAAACGCGGGATGCAGACAGCCAGTCCTCCTCATGGAGTCGCCCTAACTGGAGCAAATGATAACCAAACAGGTTTGGCAGGGTCTCACTAACCAGTGACTGTTCCTGCTCGGCCAGCTGCTGTCCAAGCCGCGACTGATACCAGGCCTGCAGATCCAGCCAGGCGCTGGGCAGCTCAGCACAGCGATTAAAAGGCCTGGAAATCAGTTTTTTACCGAGAATATTCATTATGTGAACAAATTGTTACTCTTTGTCTAACAACCCTGTATTCTATAGCGAGCTTGACCCGGGACAGCTATATTTATTACAGTTGAATTTTAAAGTATATCAATAATTTAAAAGAATAATGCGACAGATTAGTTTAATCATTTATTTAGCGGCTAGCGCTTACCTTCTTCCTGGTTGTGCTCTCACCAATCCGTTTGTATCCGACGTTCAAACGCACGTCGCTGAATCGTCCGAGCCTACAGCAAATCAAGCACCCCGTCCGCAGCGATCTGTGGAGGCACCGACAAATAACAGTAAAAACGAAGTTATCGAGCAGGTGTTGATGCCTACTGCGACTGATACACCGGTTGAACAGTCGAGCATAGAAACAGAGGTGCAACAAACCAAAACAGAGTCGCAAGCCCGTCTTGATGATGAGGAGAGTGAGCCTGAAGTAACGCAAGATGTTACCTATCCGCTAGTCCATTTTAATCTCTGGGATCGCATCCGCGCCGGTTTTGCCCTCGAAGATCATGATCACAAGCGCATCAAACAACAGCTTAAGTGGTATGCCCGTCATCAGGAATATCTGGATCGGGTTGCAGAACGTGCACAACCTTACATGCACCATATCGTCGAACAACTGGAAGCCAATCAAATACCATTGGAGATTGCGCTGTTACCCATCGTTGAAAGCGCCTTTAAACCATTTGCTTACTCACATGGGCGTGCTTCAGGGATCTGGCAGTTTATTCCAGCCACTGGCAAACGTTATGGGCTTAAACAGAACTGGTGGTACGATGGACGCCGCGATGTTTATGCATCAACTAACGCGGCAATTAGACTGCTAAAAGCATTGCATAAAGAGTTTGATGGTGACTGGATGCTCGCTCTGGCGGCCTATAACTCAGGTAGTGGCAATGTGCGCCGTGCTATTCGCTATAATAAACGTCGAGGGCGCCCTACTGACTTTTTCCATTTAGCGCTGCCAAAAGAAACTAAATATTATGTCCCCAAGTTACTGGCGTTAAAAAAACTGATCGCTGAACCGGAAAAATACAATATCACCCTGACGCCGATTGAAAACAAACCCTTTATTGCAAAAGTCGATGTCGATTCACAAATCGATTTAGCCCTGGCAGCAGAACTAGCTGGTATTGATCTAGAAACCTTATATCGCTTGAATCCCGGATTTAATCGTTGGGCAACTTCCCCCAGTGGTCCACACCATCTGTTAGTTCCGCTAAGTAACGCAGAAATTTTCAAAGAAAACCTGGCCGAGTATCCACCTGAAAAACGGATTCGTTGGCATCGGCACAAGATCCGTAAAGGTGAAACCATTAGTACCATTGCTGCTAAGTATAATGTTAGTGCCAGTACCATTCGGCGTATCAATCGCATGCGGAGTAATTGGTTACGCGCGGGCAGAAGCCTTACTATTCCCGTAGCCAGTAAAGATCCCTCTGCTTACAAATTGAGTGCAACCCAGCGTAAGCGCAAACAACAAAATGTTCCCCGCAAAGGCACCAAGGTCACCCATATCGTCCAGACGGGCGATACCCTGTGGGACCTGGCAATGCGACATCGAGTCGGAGTTCGCTCCCTGGCAAAATGGAATGGCATGGCACCGCGCGATACCCTTTCGGTAGGTCAGAAGATTGTGATCTGGTCACGTAACGTAGATGCAAAATCATCTTACGACCCGACTCATGTTAGCG
>JASFLV010000023.1:0-14759 GCA_050117915.1 Thioalkalispiraceae bacterium
AGATCTGGCGAAATCAGGCTCAGACGAGGCGACCACGCGTGCAATGGAGTTGTTGGACTACCTGGAAGTATCACAGCGTGCCCATTCATATCCATCCCAGTTGTCCGGTGGTGAAGCGCAGCGAGTCGCGATTGCCCGCGCGCTGGCCAATCGCCCGCGTATTATCCTGGCAGATGAACCGACCGCTGCACTGGATTCGGAGCGTGCGCGTATCGTGATGGATTTGTTACGCAAAGTGGCGCATGAACAAAAAGCAGCAATCCTGGTCGTGACACATGACGAAAAGGTCTTTGATCGCTTTGATCACATCTATAGTTTGCGGGATGGCAGGCTAGATAAATAATGATACAAAGTAAGCATATTGCAAACAGGAAAAAGCTTAATCAAGATGGATAGTCATTAACTACTATCCTGGACTAATATCAAGTAAACAGAGTTTCACATGGCCCTGATTCAGATCGAAAGTAACAAGCCGTCACCCACTGGCATGCCGGTATTGAGGCTGGGGTTTCGGCCATTCTTTTTGTTAGCCGGACTCGCAGCAGTTGCCTTAGTTCTTTATTGGTTGTATGTATTTTTTAATGCGGGCACAACCCTGGCCTACGCTTCTGTTCACTGGCATGCCCACGAAATGATCTTTGGTTATTCGGTCGCCGTGATCGCCGGGTTTTTACTGACTGCCGAGAAAAACTGGACTGGCGTGCAAACTCCGCAAGGCATCTGGCTTGGAGGATTAGCTTTGCTCTGGCTGGCTGGCCGGGTTGTCTCGTTGTTAACCGTACCAGTCTGGATGGTAGCCAGCATTGATCTGCTGTTTATACCAATCCTGGCAATCGTGTTACTGATCCCGTTACTCAAGACCCGGCAATACCAGCACATGATATTTGTGGTCATCGCGTTTGCGTTGTTTATTGCCAACCTGCTGTTTCATCTTGATTATTTACTCCCTGAATTTCAGACAGCAGCGCTTGGGATCCGGCTTGGCTGGTTAATAATTTTGCTGTTGATCACTGTGATGGGTGGACGGGTGATCCCGTTTTTTATCGAGCGTGGCACCGGCCAAATCGGCCAGACCCGTAGTTATAAAAGTCTGGAGCTGGCCGGTTTTGTCAGCCTGTTGATCTGGATGGGGTATTCTCTGCTGTCATCCAGCAGTCTAATTCTCGCTGTATTGGCCATAGTAGCCGGACTAATCCAGGCCTTGCGCCTGTGGGGCTGGTACCTGCACGCGCTTTGGCGACATCCCATGCTATGGATTTTATTGGTTGGTTATAGCTGGATACCCATCGGGTTGTTGCTGTTTGCTTACGCCAGTTATAGCGGAACAAATAATTCATCCGCAGTGCATGCCTTCACTGCCGGTGCAATTGGGATACTCACTATCGGTATGATGGCCCGGGTATCGCTGGGCCACACCGGGCGCAACATTGAAGCCAGTCCGCTGATCATTGTCGCTTTTGTATGTGTCGTGCTGGGTGCGTTATTGCGTGTTATCGGTTCGCTCAGCCACTTCGAAATTATTTCAAAATATTATCTACTGATTGTCAGTAGCGCTGGAATTCTGTGGGCAAGCGGTTTTCTATTGTTTCTAGTTGTGTTTATACCGATCCTGCTGAAGTCGCGGGTCGATAATCGTCCTGGTTAGATAAATATTCTCTGGTACCAGCAACGGCTGACGAATGGGTTATACTGATCAGCATGAATGTTCCCGACTTGGCATTGTTAACCTTTGGACCAGTTCCATCGCGACGGCTTGGGCGCAGCCTGGGGATTAATAACATTCCCCCGAAAAACTGCTCCTATTCCTGTCTGTATTGCCAGGTTGGGCGCACCCTGCACAGGGAAATCCAGCCTAGAGAATTCTATAAGCCCGCTGACATTTTTCAGGCGGTACAGGCACGGGTCGCTGCTGTACAGGCAGCAGGTGAGAAAATTGACTACCTGACGTTTGTTCCCGATGGTGAGCCGACCCTGGATAGTCAGCTTGATGGAACCATCGGACTGTTGCGTCGCCTGGACATCAAGATTGCAGTTATCTCTAATGCTTCCCTGATCTGGCGTGAGGATGTACAAACTAAATTGCACAATGCAGATACGGTTTCATTAAAGCTTGATACCGTTGATGAGAATCAATGGAAACAAATTAACCAACCCCATGAAGATCTGAATCTGCTAAAGATATTGCAGGGCATCGAAAGCTTTGCAAAGAAATTCAAGGGTAGTTTAATAACTGAAACCATGCTGCTCGCTGATATAAATGATAGCAGGGAGAGTGTCACTGCGGTGGCTGAGTTTCTCACCGGTGTACAGCCGGCCACTGCCTACATTGCCGTACCGACTCGGCCGACTTCGGAAGCCAATATATTTCCACCGGCTGAAGAGGTCATCGTACAGGCCTACGATATATTCAGCGAGAAACTGGCAGATGTGGAATACCTGATCGGCTATGAAGGTAACGCCTTTGCTTTTAGCGGCGACATCGAGCAGGATTTATTAAGCATTACTGCGGTCCACCCCATGCGTGAAGAGGCGGTCAATGAAATGCTGAGCAAGGCAGAGCTGGGCTGGGAGTCGGTGCAAAAACTAATAGAGAATAAGCAGCTCAAGAAAGTTGAATTTGCCGGTAAAGTTTTCTATGTGCGCCAGCTGGCCACAAATCGTTAGCAATAGCTAACAGGGAATGTTAGCTACTGTCATGCAGCCGGGCGATATGCTTTGACCGCAACAAATGCTCCCTCGCCATACCCTGCCTGCAGGGATTCAATTTTACTGCTCTCATCCAACGGCCGAGTAAGCGTTTGCACCCAGACAGGATTGATAAAACCGGTATCCTTGAGTAGTTGCTCGACTTGCGTAGCCGAGTAAAAGGTTGCGTCACGATAAAACACATTTTCATCCTGGTGAGCCAGGTATTCCTGGCCAAGCGTAGTGTCAACATCGATAAAACCAAGTACCAGTTGGCCTGCCGGTTTTAGCACCCTATATGCCTCAGTGAGCATCATGTTGGCATCATCCACAAAACAGATAGTGGTAACACTCAGGGCGTAGTCAAAGCTGTTATCAACAAAGGGCAAAGTCTCGGCAGCTGCGCAGATGCTCGTAATCCCTCTGTCTCTTGCATAATTAAGAACTTCATGGGCCGGATCAATACCTAGTTGCACCCCCATGGGTGCAGCAAAACGGCCTGTGCCTACACCAATGGCCAGTCCAAGCCCCTGCCAGGGTAATAGTGCCCGGACCGCGAGTAACTCTGATTGATATGCGCCGGCATGCCGAACAAACCAGTCATCGTAACGTTGATGATGGGTCTCGAATGCTTCGGTTCTAGCCATTATTAAAAGCCCGGAATAAATTTAATCATCAGCATTAACAAAATACCGATAACAAACGCGGCATAGTTAATGATATTGGTTTTGACATCTTCATGTTTGTTGACTTCTGGTACCAGATCAGTGGCACCGATGTAGATAAAATTTCCTGCAGCAAATGGAATCAAAAACGAGATATCAAAATTGAACGATATCGCATAGGTCACCAGACCGCCAAGCAAAAAGGTTAATGCCGACAGGACATTGAACAACAACGCTTTACCTTTCTCCCAGCCACCATGGATGAGCACACCAAAGTCACCCAGCTCCTGGGGAATCTCATGGGCGGCCGCCGCCAGCCAGGCCATAATGCCCAGCCGAATATCGATCAGGAAAGTGCCAGCAATTGCCAGACCGCCAATAAAATTATGTAGGCCGTCACCGAGCAGAATCAGGTAGGTCAGCGGTTGTTTACAGCTGGCTTCTGCGTGATGGCAATGATGCCAGTGCAGGAATTGCTCCAGGGCAAAGAATACGCAGAAGCCCAGCAGCAACCAGGCAAAAAAGCCGGTGCTGTTGCCATAGGAATCAAGACCAGCGGGAATCATGTGAAAAAAGGCGCCGCCGATCAACGAACCTGCGGCAAACGCGACCAGCGGTAGCAACAGACTTTGCAGGGTTGTTTCTTTTAGCAGCAGCGTAATGCTACCGACCATGGCGATGGCGCTCATCAGAAGACTACTGCCAATAATCCAGTAGAGTATTTCCATTCAAGAGGGTCTGTTACTGAACAGAGTCATTCCTCGCTGTCGGTAAGGGTTTTGGGAGGCCACCCAGTTTACACAGTTCCTGTACCGGACCATGGGGAAAAATGTCAGAGAGATATTTCTCGTAAACCTTTCATCATGGAAATGTTCATCATGTTGCTTGCCCAGGGTCATCACCAGCTTGTACATAGAAAGGTGGACCTTGTTTTCCTGGTAAAACTCCTTGAAATACATGATCAGTCCCCAATACAGTACCATTACAGAATAAACATAGTATGAAACACCACGAATTTATATGATCTGTATCAAGAGGGCTGTTTTTCCAAGTGGGAAATAAACTAAGACAAAGTGTAAGTAAAACACTGGGCTCGTTCCTGAATCTGTTACCCATTATATTTGGTATGTTATTACTTACCAGCCTGGTCATTGAACTTTTCCCGGAACAATTATCGACGAGCCTGTTTGGTAAGAACAGCGTCATTGATGCCTGGCTGGGGGCCACCATTGGTGGGATCGCCGCCGGACATCCGTTGGTCAGTTACATGCTCGGTGGCGAGCTACAGAATTCGGGCGTGAGTCTGTTCGCCGTTACCGCCCTGATCGTTAGTTGGGTGACCGTCGGTATGGTGCAGTTACCAGCCGAGGCATTCATGCTGGGCAAGCGCTTCGCGCTCTATCGCATTCTATTGTCTTATCTGTTTGCTATTCTCATTGCCCTGTTAACCGTGTTTACGTTACAGGTACTTGGTTAAGATAAATGAATGAAAAACCTAAAGTGGGTAGAAAAAAAGGTTGGGGTGGCTGGTTGTTTCTGGCCATAGTGCTATTGATCTATGCTATGACCGCCGTACTTGATCGTGAGCTGGCCACAACTGCAATGGCTTCGTTTAACCATTTGCTTGAAAAGGTGGTGCCAGTCCTGGTTGTTGTCTTGATTCTGATTTTTATTATTAATCTATTGCTGACACCTGTCTGGGTCAAAAAGTATCTGGGTAGTCACTCTGGTCTCTATGGTTGGCTGGCTGCTATCATTGGTGGTGTTCTTTCAACCGGGCCAGTCTATCCCTGGTATGCACTGCTCAAGGATCTCAGGGAACAAGGTATGAAGACCACGCTAGCAGCGGTGTTTCTGTACAGTCGTGCGATCAAGTTACCCATGTTACCCATGTTGGTGCATTACTTTGGGATTACCTACGCACTGGTATTGATTATTTATATGCTTGTCTTTTCTGTTATGAGTGGTTTACTGATGGGGCGGATCCAGGCCGAATCTACAATTACTGACTAGTTATTCCCGACCAATTGCTACAGTATTTAAGGTTTTGTTTAGTTCGCTTTTCGATTGCCAAACCGGCATTGGCTGCTACTCTATACAAATTAAATAAAGATATTCACGGTCACCAAACTGTCACTGTTGGTTTGCTATAACATGTACTAAACATCGCAAGGCAGGCGAATGCGTAAGAATAATACCTTAGTGTTTTTATCACTACTGTTGATCAGTAATGGCATTATGGGACTCAGCCTTCCGGCTAATGCCAGCGACGGTGCCAAACTGTTTCAACAGCAATGTAGTCGCTGTCATCAATCAGCAGATCGCATCAAGACTCCTCCGGATCAAGTTGGTGCAAAAATGCGTTCCGGCGGCATTAGACAGCACCGCTTCAATCTGGATGATACCAGCCTCGACAGTATTGTTGAGTACTTGAAACAACAGAGCAAATAGATCGTTTATGCAAACTCTGATACTTGGAATCGGAAACACCTTGCTCAGTGACGAAGGGGTGGGAGTGCATGCAGTCCGTTTTTTACAGGAGCAGCACACTGAATTACCGGGCACCCGTTTTATCGATGGGGGAACCCTGAGTTTTACTTTAGCTACCGAGATTGAACAGGCCGATAACCTCATCGTTATTGACGCTGCCCAATTACATGCTGATCCAGGTACGGTAAAGACCTTTGTTGATGACGAAATGGATCAGTTTCTGGGGAAGGGGAACAAGCGTAGTGTGCATGAAGTCAGTCTACTCGACTTGCTGCATATCAGCCGTATGACCGGTCACTTTCCCACGCATCGCGCCTTGATCGGTATTCAACCGCAAAAGCTGGATTGGGGGGAGGCACCAACTGAAAGTGTTTCCGCCGCCATTCCCCTGGCCTGTGAACAGGCTGTCGATCAGATCCGGAGCTGGCAGCAATGAGTAAGCTAGAAGACATCGAAGTCCGTGTGGAACAGACAAACTCGCCCAGCCAGGTGCTGGTGATCCTGAATGAACTGCAGAGTAAGTTAACGGCATTGGCCGAACAAGGCACTAACGACTCAATCGATCTGCGTAGCCTGCCGCTGTTCCCTGGCGATTACGAACAACTCAAGGAGAGACTGGGTTACGGTGAAATCCACGTCAGTATTGATGCCATGGGGCTGACCGAGATCTATGAGACCATGATTCCCGGGATCTGGTGGGTGACCCACTACAACAGTCAGGAAGAGGTCATCGCCGAATACATCGAACTTACCACACTGCCGGAGCTGTTGAAAACCGACCCGCAGGATATCAAGCAGGCTAAACGACAACTTCAACAATTGATTGATAACTACGATCACACTCTCAACAGTTAAGGAGAACGTGATGAAGCAGGATGAAACCCTCTCTGAATATATGCAACGCCAGGGCGTGAGCCGGCGCGGCTTTCTTAAATTCTGTGCCGCGACAGCCTCGATGCTGGCACTGTCACCCAACATGGCAGGCGCCATCGCCGAGGCGCTGGGTAAAGCCAGACGACCTTCGGTAATCTGGTTGTCGTTCCAGGAATGCACAGGTTGCACCGAGTCGTTGACGCGCTCACATAATCCAACCGTGGAAAGTTTGATTCTTGATGCCATTTCACTGGACTACCATCATACTCTGCAGGCTGCATCCGGGACGGCCGCCGAAGCCGCCCGTGAACAGGCCATGCACGACAATCAAGGTAAATACCTGTTGATCGTCGATGGTTCGATTCCTACCGGAGCCGGGGGTGCCTACTCGACCATTGCCGGTATGACGAATTTGCAGATGTTACAGGAGACAGCCAAACATTCAGCAGCGATCGTATCGGTGGGAAGTTGTGCTGCTTTCGGCGGCATCCCCTATGCCAATCCTAATCCGACCGGTGCCAAACCGGTGATGGAGCTGATCAAGGATAAACCGATTATCAACGTCCCGGGTTGTCCGCCGATCCCGACCGTGATTACCGGTGTGCTTTCACATTACCTGACATTCGGTACCATACCCGAGCTCGATAGTCTCAACCGTCCGCTGTCTTTCTTTGGTGACACGATTCACGATCGTTGTTATCGCCGACCGTTTTATGACCAGGGCAAATTTGCCAAGAGTTTCGATGATGAAGGTGCCCGTAATGGCTGGTGCCTGTATGAACTGGGCTGCAAAGGACCGACGACTCATAACGCCTGTGCTACCGCCAAGTGGAATAATAGTGCCAGTTTCCCGATCGAGTCAGGTCATCCCTGTCTGGGTTGTTCCGAACCCAACTTCTGGGATGCCGGCAGTTTTTATCAACCGCTCTCCAGTTCGACCGAGGACCTTGGAAATGCAGCGGTGACGGCGGTGGTGGCTGGCGCCGCAGCTGGCGCTGCCTTTGGCATGTATAACAAGTACAAACGTAAAAGAGCCAAACAACAACACTACACCGTGACCAACAAAGACATGGAGGATAGTTAATATGACTAGCATGGAGCTGCTTACCTGGGCGCGTGGTCCTGCCTTGCAGATAGCGGTGATAGTATTTGTGGTTGGCATGCTCATCCGCGTGCTGGAAATCTTCATCCTTGGCCGCAACAAGGATCTGTCGAAAGCGCGAGGCAAAAGTTTTACGGCCGGTCTTCGTACCATTATTACTCGTAGCGTACCGGTCAGGGGTACCTGGAAGCAGCAGCTCTCCGGTTACATCTGGCATATCGGTTTTATTCTCGTCTTGCTGTTTTATGCGCCGCATATACTTCTGTTCAAGGAAAGTTTGGGTTTGTACTGGCCCGCACTGCCCACGGCGGTGATTGATATTGTCACTATCGTAACCATGGCTGCATTGGTGTTCTCCCTGTTCATGCGCATCACCGATCCGGTTCGGCGTATGCTCTCAACACTAGAAGATTACTTTGTCTGGCTAGTGACGCTGTTGCCGGTGGTCACCGGCTATATGGCCTTCCATGGTGTCGGCACGGATTATACCTTGATGCTGGCGCTGCATATCATGAGTGTTAATTTATTGCTGGTGGTTTTTCCCTTTACCAAATTGACCCATGCCGTGACCGTGCTGTTTTCGCGTTGGTATAACGGGGCCAGTGCCGGACGTAAAGGAGTGCGGGCATGAGTGAAGCCGTTAATCGCGCCATCAATGCAATGAAAGAACAGATCGATGCCCCGATTGCCTCGTATTTTTCCAGTTGTATCCATTGTGGTATCTGCGCAGAGGCCTGTCTGTTTTATACTGAGACCGGTGATCCACAGTATACGCCGATTCATAAGCTCGATCTGATGAAACGAGTCTGGCAGCGGGAATACACCTTAATAGGTCGCTTGCGTAAATGGCTGGGACTGAGCCGATCGATTACCGAGAGCGACCTGACGAAATGGGAAACACTGGTATATGACAGTTGTACTCTATGCGGTCGTTGTTCGCTTTATTGTCCGGTAGGAAATGACATTGTCAGCATGGTTCGCAAGATGCGCGAGGCAATGGTCGCCTCTGGTCATGCCCCCGAAGGCTTGCAGCAGGCGACTCAGCGTGCGGTGGAGATCGGTAGTCCAATGGGGGTGACCCTGACCACCCTGCAGGCACAGATAAAACATGCCGAGAAAGACTCCGGTCTGGAGGTGCCACTGGACAAGGAGGGCGCCGATTATATGATGCTGTTGTCTTCTGCAGAGATCGCCCAATTCAATGAGATTATTCCGGCAGTAACGCGCATCTTTCACGAGGCGGGTGTCTCCTGGACGCTCAGTTCCACGGCCTTTGAAGGTACCAATAGCGGTATCCAGATTGGCTCGTCGGATATTGCTGCCGAACTGGTGAAGCGTATCGTTGCTAGTGCCGAGAAACTCAAGGTCAAGTATGTCATTAGCCCCGAATGCGGCCATGCCTTTACCGCGATCCGTTGGGAGGGACCCAACCTGATCGGCAGGCCATATCCGTTCGAAGTTATCCATATTCTCGAATTACTTGAGCAACTGCGCAGCGAGGGCAGGCTCAAGATGGAAGGCAAGGACGATACCCGCCAGACCTTCCATGACCCCTGCCAGATGGTACGCCGTGGTGGCGTCATCGAACAACCGCGCAACCTGCTCAACATGATCGCGACCGATTTTGTCGAGATGCCCGATCACGGCATTATGAACTGGTGTTGCGGTGGTGGTGGTGGGGTCAGTGCCAATGAGCGTGCCGAACCACTTCGGCGCAAGGTGTTCAGTAAGAAGAAACAACAACTGGACGCAGTGGGTGTGGATCGCATCGTTACCGCCTGCTCCAACTGCCGCAATATGCTGGAGGAAGGACTGGAAGACAATAATATGGATGAGATCGAGGTCATCGGCCTGACTGAACTACTGGCTGAATACCTGGTGACCTCACCAGCCAAGGCAACAGGAGATAAATCATGAGTGAACGCGTCGTCGTTGATCCGATTACCCGCATTGAAGGCCATTTACGTATCGAGGCTCAAACCAATGGTGACACTATTACCGAGGCCTATTCTTCCGGCACCATGGTGCGCGGTATCGAGATCATTTTACGCGGACGCGATCCGCGCGATGCCTGGGCCTTTGCCCAACGTATCTGTGGCGTTTGTACACTGGTACATGGTATTGCCTCGGTGCGTGCAGTGGAAGATGCACTTGATTATGAGATTCCACCCAATGCCCAGTTAATTCGTAACCTGATGATTGCCGCGCAATACGTTCACGATCACGTGATGCACTTCTATCATCTGCACGCCCTCGACTGGGTGGATGTGGTCTCGGCCTTGAATGCCGATCCCAAGGCGACTTCACAGCTGGCACAACAGATCAGTCCTTCCAACCCAAAGAGTTCGCCTGGCTATTTTGCCGATATGAAAAAGCGTTTAAAAGAGTTCGTTGAAACTGGTCAGTTGGGGATCTTTGCTAACGGTTACTGGGGACACCCGGCCTATAAACTCCCCGCAGAAGCGAACCTGATGGCGGTCGCTCATTATCTTGAAGCATTGGGCTGGCAGCGAAACGTAGTGCAGCTGCATACCATTCTCGGTGGTAAGAACCCGCACCCCAATTTTCTGGTGGGCGGTGCGCCTTCAGCAATCAGCATTCATCCTGGTCATCGGGGTAAAGGCAAAGGGCCGCATTATCGCGGCGGTGTCGGGGCCACTGCCCTGAACCAGACTGGTCTCTCCAAGATAAAGAATATCATCGAGCGTATGCAAAGCTTTGTCGACCAGGTTTATCTTCCTGATACATTAGCCATAGCCGGGTTCTATAAAGACTGGGCAAAACAGGGTGAAGGTACTGGTAACTTTATGAGCTATGGTGACTTCCCGATGACCAGCATGGATGACATTGGGTCTTTTATGGTGCCACGTGGCGCGATCCTCAATCGGGACCTTTCCACCATGCATGACGTCGACCTCAACGACGACAAACAGATCAAGGAGTATGTCGCTCACTCCTGGTACAACTATAAAGACGGCAAGCAGCAGGGCTTGCACCCCTATGCCGGTGAAACCGAACTCAATTATGATGGCCCCGAACCTCCCTATCAACACCTGAATGTGGATCAGTCATACTCCTGGCTCAAGTCGCCACGCTGGAATGGTCATGCCATGGAAGTTGGACCACTGGCGCGTGTGCTGATGCTTTATGCCAAAGGCCATGAGCAAACCAAAGAACTGGCAAGCAAGGCATTAACCCAACTGGACCTGCCGCTGGAAGCCATGTTCTCAACCCTGGGTCGCACCGCAGCCCGCACACTGGAGACCAAGATATTCGCCGACGCGATGATGGGTTGGTACAACCAGCTTGTGGATAATATCCGCAACGGGGATGTAAAAACGCATAACGAAAAACTCTGGGATCCCTCGACTTGGCCAAAAGAGGCACGCGGTGTTGGTTATACTGAGGCCCCGCGGGGTGCGCTGGCCCACTGGATTGTGATCAAGGACGGCAAGATTGATAACTATCAGGCGGTAGTGCCCAGTACCTGGAATGCCGGGCCGCGTGATGCCAAGGGGCAGGCAGGACCTTATGAGGCCGCCTTAAAAGGTCACAAGTTACATGATCCCAAACAACCGATCGAGATCCTGCGAACCATTCACAGTTTTGATCCCTGTATTGCCTGTGCGGTCCATGTTACCGATACGGAGGGCGAAGAACTGGTAAACGTTAAGGTTGTATGAAATCGTGAGGAACTAAAGTTGTATCGAATCCGAAACAGGCATGCCTTGTCAGAATTAAATACTGATTAACACGACTTAACAGCCTCGGCCCCGCAAGATGCGCCGGCCTTCGTTGGAAACCTGGACGATTTCATGCAGTTACATACCGACGTTATTGCACCTGTTATTCTCGGCACAACAGGTATCCTGTTCTTTGCCGTGGTGGGGCGCTTCACCGCACGTTATTTTAATCAGCCTTCGGTGCTGGGGGAGCTACTGGTCGGGATATTGATCGGTGTCCTCGGTTATACGTTCAGTATCGACTTTATCGAAATCCTGCGCGAAGGACCGATCGTCTTTGATATCGTGGGTGAAGTCCTTTCCGGTGATAGCCTGGAACACGCCGCCACCACAATGGTCAATGGTGACTACAGCCGCCATCTGTTGGAAATCCTCTCCGGCCCCCATGGCCAGGACTATTTCAAGGTCGCACAGGCAGTGGATATTTTTTCCCGTTACGGCGTGATCTTTATGCTGTTTCTGATTGGCCTGGAAACCAGCCTGGCAGATATGCGCAAAGTAGGTCGTGACTCGACCCTGGTTGCTACGATTGGGGTCGTCGTGCCGTTTGCCCTGGGTGTCGTGCTGACGCTGGTACTGTTACCGGAAATTGACCTACAGGTGGATCTGTTTATTGCCGCCACCCTGGTTGCCACCAGTGTGGGTATCACCGCCCGGGTATTAAAGGATATTAATCGCATGCAGACGCGCAGCGCCCGGGTCATACTCGGTGCCGCGGTCATCGATGATGTTCTTGGCCTGATTATGCTGGCGATTGTAACCGGTATCATTGTCTCCGGCAGTGTTGACCTGCTGGAGATCGGTTTGATCATTGTCATGTCGGCGCTGTTTTTTGCAGTGGCATTTTACTTCGGCCCCTACTTTCTCAAATACATTATCTGGCTGGTGCGTCATCTCGATCTTGTCGAGGCCAAGATCTTTATCTCCTTCCTGTTTGTCATGGCACTGGCCTGGATCGCCAACCTGATCGGCCTGGCCACGATCATCGGGGCTTTCACCGCCGGGGTGATCCTACATGATGGTTATTTCCATCACTGGGGTGACGAAGGCAAACAAAGTCTGTCGATTAAAGACCTGATTGCACCACTGGAAACCATCCTGGTTCCGATCTTTTTTGTGTTAATGGGCATCCAGGTCAAGTTGGAAACTTTGCTAGAACCGAATGTGATTCTGATCGCGGTGTTACTGACGGTGATCGCAATTGTTGGGAAACTGGTCTCCGGCCTGGGGGCGCGTCGCGCAAGTAACCGGCTGGCGATTGGCATCGGCATGATGCCGCGTGGTGAAGTGGGGCTGATCTTTGCCTCGCTGGGCAAGAGCCTGGGCGTGATCAGTGATAGCCTGTTCTCTTCGATCGTAATTATGGTACTGGTCACCACGCTGATCACGCCGCCATTATTGAAGTTCGCAGTATTGCGCTGTGATAAGGGTAATGACTGTGAGGATAGCGAAAAGCTATAAACGGGAATCGGCTTTGCGCCGTGCAAGCTGATTGACTATAGTCAAACGACAAACAGTGGAAAATGATATGTGTCTAGGCATACCGATGCAAATAAAGGAAATCAATGGATACGCGGCCCGTTGTGAGGCAAAAGGCGTGGAGCGTGAGGTCAGCCTGTTTATGTTGCAGGATGATTCGGTTACAACCGGCGACTATGTCATGGTCCATGTGGGTTATGCAATTCAGAAGATCACCGAACAGGATGCCCGCTCCAGTTGGGAATTGTTCGACGAGATTCTGGCTGCGGAGGCGGCACTTTCAAATGCATGAACTGTCAGTCTGCCAGAGCATGCTTGTAGAGATAGAGGCAGTGGCTATGCAAAATCACGCAACCCGGGTACACCGCGTTAAGTTACAGATTGGACCCTTGTCCGGTGTGGAGCCACAGCTGCTGCAACAGGCCTTTCCGATCGCAGCGGCAGGCAGCATTGCAGAACGGGCAGTACTTGATATCGAGATATTGCCCGTCCGTGTTCGCTGTAATGAATGTGGTGCTGAAACCGAGGCGGCGGCCAACAAACTGCTCTGTGCTAAATGCGGCCACTGGCAAACTCGCCTGATTAGTGGCGATGAAATGTTACTGGCCAGCCTGGAACTGGACACCGAGAGCGATAATCGACAGTCCACAACCAGTAACGCGGTGCGGGATAATTTGATTGCATAAGATTAATTAAAAGGGAAAGTTTATGTGTGATACCTGCGGTTGTAATGTCACTTCCGGTAACAAGCACTTGCTTGAGCCGGCGGGTAAGCTAGCCAAAACCGCTGATGGCAAGTCGGCAGTGATGGTATTAAAAAACCTGCTGTCGGAAAATGATCATCAGGCTATGCATAATCGTCAGCATTTCGATCAACATGCTGTGTTGACGATCAACCTGATGTCGTCACCTGGCGCAGGTAAGACGGCCTTGCTTGAGGCGACTATTGAGGCGTTGGCCGATAGCTACCGCATCGCGGTGATCGAAGGTGACCTGGAAACAGAAAACGATGCAGAAAGAATCCGTGCCAAGGGTGTGACTGCAATCCAGATCGCAACCGGTTCTGCCTGTCATCTTGATGCGCATATGGTGCATGATGCTCTACATCAATTAAACCTTGCTGAATATGATCTGTTGTTTATTGAGAATGTTGGCAACCTGGTCTGTCCGGCCAGTTTTGATCTCGGTCACCATTACAACATTACCTTATTGTCCGTGACCGAGGGAGATGACAAGCCAGCCAAGTACCCGGTCATGTTTCGTGCCGCTGATCTTATGTTGCTGACCAAAACCGATCTACTACCCGTACTGGATGACTTTGATCCAGATAACGCCGAAACATGTTTACGCCAATTGGCCAATCCCGCCCCAGTGATACGACTGTCGGCCAAAAAGCAACAAGGCATGCAGCTATGGTTTGAATGGCTAGACGACGCAATGAGCCAGCATAAACAAAATCTGCAGCAGGGTAAGACGGTCATACCCAACACCCAAACAGAGGGGGTACGCATGCATGCCCGTCAACATTCACATCCATAAGCTGTGGAATAAGACATGAGTCTCAGCGCAAAACAGTGGTTGCAGCAGATCAAACAACTACCTTTGCCGGACAAGGTGCGGATCATGAATGTCTGCGGTGGTCATGAGCGTTCGATAACTCAGGCTGGTTTGCGCAGTGCCTTACCTGAAAATATCGAACTGATTCCCGGTCCCGGCTGTCCA
>JASFLV010000024.1:0-14349 GCA_050117915.1 Thioalkalispiraceae bacterium
ATTTAACTAATTAGTGCTTCACGTAACTTGGACGTCATCAGTATATAGCCTATTATATTTAGATATTCTAGATAATGGATAAAATCAGCGTACTAATGGCCCGACTCAACCGGAAAAAATTAACCACCATACTGACTATTGTTTACTCATGCATTTTGCTGGTTTTATTCTGGTTTTTATTCAATCCGTTTAAAGACACAACTCAACTTGCAGAGTTACGTTACCTGGGTCCATCAGCCGGCCGGTTAATGGAACGTCATATCGGATTTTATGAAGGATATGAGGAAACCGGGATAATCGAGCGTGCTCTGCATACTTTCTTATTCGGGAACAGGCAACAAGTAGAAGAAGATGTACTCAAAGCTTATGAAGAAGTCCTTGAATATCTTAGACAACATCCTGAGACAACCGAAAGCTGGGACATACTCAACACCAAAGCGCGCTGGCTTATCACTATCGCAGAACTACGTAGTATTGATGAACTTGAAAAAGCTCTAGAACAATTCAAAAACAATCCCGAAGAGGAAGTAATCGCCGCAGCGGTGAAATACGCCTACTTTGAAAATTATGAAGAATACTTTTCCCCTGAAGTATATACCGGAGCTACCATGATACCCACCGGCTGGGCCAAAGATCGGCTCAGATTACGTATCAATACGCGTCTTAATAAACCGCACTTTATAGAATTATTCTCCGAACGGCTGCTAACCAATGGCAGGGAGTTGCGTCAACATGTACTGGAAATAGCTATTGCGATTGCCTTTGTCATTCTGGTTGGTCTTTATAGCATGTTCCGTTACCAGATTTTTTATATAAAACCACCATGGAATAATGACGTGCTTGATAACCCCTGGCCCCTCGAGGAAGGTATACATGTAGCCGTTCGTGCCGCCGTGTACGGCTTACTGATCTGGCTTGGCTTGCATCTGCTCTCCAGTCATTATTTCAAACCGAACATTCTGACACTTTGGAGCACATTATTTGCCTCGCTACCTATGTTGTGGTTAATCCATCATAGATTGCTCAAACCCCGTAACCTGAATTTTGTTTCTGCTTTTGGGCTATCTCTAGGTGAAATCAAGTATCGTGATTTTTTTGCCTTGACTAGCGCATTACTTGCCCTGGAATTGATAGGCCTGTTATTGATCGGCTGGGGTACCTGGAAACTTGGTCTCGGCAGCCACTGGGCGCAAGGAATTCAGGAACGCCTCGTCTTTGGTCCCACTCAAACGGTCATCTTCAGTGTAATCAATATACTTATCTGGACAGCGATATTTGAAGAGATTGGTTTTCGTGGACTTATATATACCTCTATCCGGCAGCGACTCACACCCACAGTTGCTATTGTCATCAGCGCTGTTCTATTCAGCGCACTTCATCTTAAATCTATTAATGGATTTCTGTCCATCTTCTGGAGTGCTCTGATTCTGGCTTATGCCTATGAAAAATACCGCAGCATATTACCGGGTATTTTGATCCACAGTATCGGGAACCTGCTCTATCTCAGTACTGTTTTACTCTTTTACCGCTAGGCATGATTAGGCATAATAGCAGCCGGTAAAAAACTTCAAGAATAAATGAGGTAACTATGGCTCGAGTGAAGATTTTCAGCACCGCTGTCTGCCCAATTTGTGACAAGACCAAAACTCTGCTTACTAAATGGTGCATCGACTACCAGGAAGCGCTGGTCGATCAGAATCGCGATGAATTAAAAGAAATGCTAAAAATCACTGACGGTGCACGCACAGTCCCCCAAATCGTGATTGATGGTAAGTGGATTGGTGGATTTACTGAACTAACTGAATTGCATATGGAAGGTAAGCTGGATGAATTAATTTCTGACTAACTATTCAGGCCGATAGTTAAATTAAAAGAATGAAGTAAATTAATCATCGTCTTCAAAAACATATTCATACTCTTCTTCATCCTCTTCTTCCCAATCACCACTTTCATAATCATGAGTAATTTCATCGCCTGGGTAGATATCACAAAGGGCACAGACTTCCAGAGTATCATATAGTACTACATTCGGTTCATCGCTATGATTGATGTACTTGAATTTGCATAACATTCGTACCGGGTAATCTTCAGTTACCCAAAGTGTATAGGAGTCATCTTTGTTGGTACGTATTGCCTGGATTGTTCCCAGGATGTCATCTTTGGCAATAAAATCCTGGGCAAAGAGACCTTTACCGTGGATCGGGCTTTGGCGAACTCTTAATTTTTGATTATTCGGGGTAAAAAAAAGCATTTCGTGGTTATCCAGTTCATGTCATCAAGAAACTGCTATTATATCGAAGCAAAATTCAATTCACTACTAAATTATTTTTATAGGCTAGCCATGAAACGCTTCTTTAGATGCCAGGTATTCACGTTCTGCTTGCGTACTCTGTCTTCCAAGTACCCTGTTTCGATGCGGAAACCGACCAAAACGCTTGATTAATTCCCGGTGATGTCGTGCAAAGCGTAGATTTTCTTTCAGACCTGCCTTCTCATACAGTTCTATTGAACGATCCTGATCTGCCAGGTTCTCACTATGCATAAACGGCATATAGATGAATATCTTTTGTTTTTCTGTCATTTCTTCATCAAAGGATTGACTGATAGCGTGATTTGCAACTTCGCGTGCACGTGCCTCAGTTGCAAAACTTTGTTGTTTGCCACGATAAATATTAAGCGGTAACTGATCAAACAGGATCACCAGGGCAAGACAACCGTTGGGGGTTTCTAACCAATGATCATAATCACCATTTTTGGCGTCCAGATATAACGATTCAAATTTATCCCTTAATTCGTTATCAAACTCAGGTGCAGATTTAAACCAACGTTTGGCTACCTCATCGGAAAACCAAAAATCTAGTATATCTTCACTGCTTATTTTTCTACTTGACATGATAGTTATTCCTGGGTCGGGCCAATTGCATCTCCACTATTAGGATACGCTATCACTTTGCAGTGCGGCCAGCCATAACCCCAGCGCCAGGGAAGCAAGCTGCAGGGTTTACCGCCAAGCCTGACAGCTCGATACATCAACTCAGCTGCATAATAAAACTGTTGCTCTATTTTATCTTTCTGTACAGAAAATTTTTCAGCCAGGCGCCCGCTGTTTTCTTTACCATATTGAATCACGCACTGGCGTAACGTCTGATCAGCCTGAAGCCGTTTTTGGTAACCGTCATGAATCTCACCTTTCCAATAGCTACGATCATGTTCAATACAGCAATGCTCCCATGGGGGTTTAGCACCAAACTTCTGTTTAAACCCGGGTAATATATCTGCAAATGAATTCCAGGCCTTTGATAACCCCCCACTACAACCATCTGTTGTGAAGGGTTGTAGTTTTACCCCCTCCTGCTTTTGTACCCTGGCCAAGAGACTCAGGTTCCATTCTTCAATATTACGATCAACTTCAACGACAACATTAGCCCCACCTGGTACTGGCCAACAAAAAGCCAGACTAATGACTACACTAACAGCAAGTTTGGATTTGTACCCCGAGAGACTCATGATTTCGGAAAACTGACACCTGTGCCACCCAGGCCACAATAACCTCCTGGATTTTTAGCAAGGTATTGTTGGTGGTATTCCTCTGCGAAATAAAATTCAGCTGCCGGCAAGATCTCCGTGGTAATCATGCCCTGGTTGGCTTCGAGCAGGCACTGCTGATATGACTGCTTGCTCTTTTCTGCGGCTTCACGCTGTTCTTCTGTGTAATAATAAATGCCTGAACGATATTGTGTTCCTCGGTCATTGCCCTGTCGCATCCCCTGGGTAGGATCATGTGATTCCCAAAACAGCTTGAGCAGGCTTTCATAGCGGGTCCTGTCCTGTTCATAAACAACCCGTACGACCTCATTGTGCCCAGTGTATCCACTACATACTTCCTGGTAAGTGGGATTCGGCGTATAACCAGCGGCATAACCCACGGCGGTTAGGTAGACCCCATCGGCTTCCCAATATTGACGTTCTGCCCCCCAAAAACAACCCATGCCAAACATAGCCATCTGACAGTTTTCCGGGTAAGGCGGTAACATCCTGTGGCCATTTACGTAATGAGTCTCTGGCACTGGCATTTTTTCGCCTCGCCCTGGCAAAGCCTGATCTTTATCAGGCAGGCTGGTCATTTTACCCAATCCAAACATAAATCATCCTCAACTAACTGAGTCGTCCCGGCTATCGGACATCGTAATTAATTTTAAGCCAGAAATATTGTCACACAAGACCAGCAACCAAAACAGACAGAAACAGCTATTTTTTCGCATTAGACCATGCAATTGAAATGGGATCTCATAGTTCACTATAGATTTGATTTACCGATAGCAGTAAGTATTACTGTAACCACACTACCTTTACTGGGAAGGTTATTAAGCCCCTGACACACCTGGGGACAGGAGCACAATTTTCTGTTTCATAACCTTCCCGGGAGAGAAACCGAAAATACTCAAGGGTTACTTACTAGACAATGAAAACAGATATTTTTTAGCCCGTTCATATTCGCTCTGGCGGATAATCCCTTCCTCGGACAGACGCCTTAACATGCGCATTTCTCCTGCGATTTGATGTTCCTGCTTAAGATTCCAGAATTTGCGTGCTTCACGCAGGCTCTCATCAATCTTATTGATAAACATCTTGTAAGCACGTGGATTAGGGTTACTGATCAGAATTTCGAACAACTTTACCCTGGCAAGCCTTGATACATAGATACGTTTTCGGGTTAGCTTGAGAATAAACATTACCAGAGCAAGAATAGCTGCCAGGGTAAATCCGGCTACATAGGAAAATTCAAAAGTACCTAGTGATAGATCGAATACCGAGCGACTAAACCCATAAGCGGCCAGAGCTACCACAGCGATCACAAACAACCATAACCAGCCCCAGGCAATACTTAGTCTCAGCTGACTTTTATCAGCCAGGGCCAACAACTGGACAGCATAGGATTTTTGTTTTGGTGGTACGCCGATGACAACCTTGATTTCCTTACCATCAACGATCGAGAGTTCGCGAGGCGGCTCGACACGGCTTTGTTGTTGTAATGTGGCGTTGATCTGTCCTGACATCTGACTCGTAAATATTAACTTGCTAACTGCTGGTTTTTTGCATTATCGACAGTTGTGACCAGATCCTTGAGCATTAGTCCCGATAATGTTTCCGCGGCAGCATCCTGATAGCGCTCATAGAGCATATCAACAGTCCGATTATGGGGCAGGCGTTTCATCCTGAGCATGTCGTCTTCTTCTGCACAGCGCAGACAGTGGAGTATCTCCGTTACCGGTAACACATCAGGCGACTGCCCAGGTAAATAGCCGGCAGGATCAGCGTCAGTACGGATCAACAGCCCATTAGTTACCAGGTTGTCAAGGATTGGTGACAGGGATTCAGTAGCCGTGTTCAAGTATGTTGCTAATTGTCCGAGGCTCCATGGTTTTTCCTTATTGTAATAGATCTCGGTAATTTTCATCATCGCCAACAGCCCCACTTTTTCTTTCATTCTATTTGATAAGCCGACTTTGCGCCGATCACGTGAGCGAAACTCCGGATTCTGGTAGTAAAAGGCAATCGAACCACCAATCAGCATGATTGTCCAGCTTATATATAGCCAGATCATAAAGAAGAATAACGCGGCGAATGCAGCATAAATAGCTGTATAGTTTGCCGTTGATACATAGCTGGCAAATAACCAGCCAATCGTCTGCCAGAGAAGACCCGCGACTGTTGCGCCCACCAGCGCGGAGGAGAACCTGACTTTCGTATTGGGAATAAAAATATATAAAAGTGTAAACGCAAGTATGATTAACAAGTAAGGTATTATTAGCTTGAATACATCTATGATTGTTGAAATGAATGCATAGGACATAGCAGCCTGATACAAGGCACTGTTTGCGACCGAGGCGGTGAGTCCCATTGCGACCAGCACCAGAAAAGGTCCGATTAAAATTACAACCAGATAATCACTGAAGCGTCTCGCAAATGAGCGCTCTTCATTAACGTGCCAGGTAAAATTGAAAGCCGCCTCTATTTTTTGCATTAGCGAAATAACTGTATACAATAATAAGGCCAAGCCGAGTGAACCGAGGATACCTGAATTGATTCCTTCAACAAATCTTATAATGGTATCGCTAACCTCTTTGCCGCGCTCACCTAACGGTTCTAGAAAAGTGGGCAATGCTGCCTCTATATTGCTGTGCATGCCGAAACCCTTTAACACCGAGACACTTACCGCCAGTAAAGGTACGAGTGATAACAGGGTTGTATAGACAAGACTCATGGCCCGCAGATTTAACTGGCCATCAAAAATATCTCTAATCGTTAGATAACCGATCCGTAACGTACCATACAAAACCCGCTGCCAGAATGTTTCCTGAGATAGATCTTTGTCCCAAATAAATGCGTTAACAGCTTCTTTGACTTGATTGATGTATTCGGTCATATCAATTATTGTCCGTTTCCACGTAACTAATTGTTGTATAAATATAGCAGCTTAGTAGTCGACGGATAACCGCTGTGTATATTTATCATACAAATCAACCACCTTTTCTTCAGGCGGTCGTGTGGTGCGTGACACTACCACAATTAAGATTAACGAGATAAGGAAACCGGGTACCATCTCATATAATTCAAAAATCCCTCCACTGAGGTGCTTCCATACAACAACGGTGATGGCGCCGCTCAATATTCCTGCGATTGCCCCGCTACGATTTATATTTCGCCAGAATAGCGACAAGATCATCACCGGACCGAATGCCGCTCCAAACCCGGCCCAGGCATAAGCTACCAGATCCAGGACACTACTATCAGGGTCATGGGCCAACCAAAGAGCAAGCACCGACAAGGCAATCACTATGACTCGTCCTACCCAGACAAGATGTTGTTGGCTTAATTCTTTTTTATTGAGAATACGATAGACATCTTCAGTTAATACTGATGCACTAACCAATAGCTGTGAATCTGCGGTACTCATAATTGCGGCCAGGATTGCTGCCAGACAAACACCCGCCAGCACCGAAGGTAAGAGTTCATCTATCATCAGCATAAAGATCCGTTCCGGATCAGCAGGTATGTCCTGGCCGCTCAGGAATGCAAATCCCACCATGCCAATACTCACTGCAGCAAGCATTGACAGCCCCGACCAGGTAATGGCAATCCGTCTTGTATAATGACTGTTGCTTGAAATATTCATGGCTTTAAAGCGGGCAAGAATATGTGGCTGCCCAAAATACCCCAGTCCCCAGGCAAGTAAAGAAAGTATAGCGATAAACGACAATTCCTTTCCCTGTTTATCAAACCAGAGCGATAGATGTTCTGGACGCTTGTTGTGGATAAGCTCAATAGTTTTTTCAATTCCTTGCAGTTGATAGATTCCTAGCACCGCAACAACGATAAGGGCAAACAACATGAGTAGCCCCTGGAACAGGTCAGTCCAGGAAACCGCCAGGAAACCACCTATCAGGGTATAGATGACAATCGCCGTGACGCCAATCAAAATTGCGTATTCATATGGAATTCCAAAGACGGTGTTAAAAAGTTTGCCGCTGGCCACCAGGCCAGAGACGGTATAGATAAGAAAAAACACGATGGTGAAGAAGGCGGAAATAAATCGAATAGTATTGGTCTTATCAAGAAAACGCTGATTCAGAAATTCAGGTAAGGTCAGGCTATCCTGAGCCATCTCGCTGTATATACGTAAACGCCTGGCGATCAAGCGCCAGTTTAAATAGCCTCCCAACCATAAACCAACCACCAGCCAGACGGCCTGCATACCACTGCTAAACGCCAGACCAGGCAATCCAAGTAATAACCACCCACTCATATCCGATGCACCGGCACTAATCGAGGCAACCCAAACCCCAAGCGAACGTCCGCCAAGAATATAATCGGATAGACTACTGGTACGTAGCCAGGCCATTACCCCCAACACTAATAACAGGATGATATAGATAACAAAGGTGAGCGTAATGACAGTTTGGTGGGAAGTTAGCTCGGACATAGTAAATGCTATAAGCTCGCTATTTATTTATTTTTATTACGACCACAGTCTGATCGTCTGTTTGAGCTCTACCCGACTGGTGTGCGGTTAACGCCTTTACAATACAATCAATATAATCCTGCGCTGTACCACTACAATCTAGCACGACTTTTTCCAGCCTTTTTAAACCAAATTGTTCATTCTGTGGTGACAGGGCTTCAAGAATACCATCTGTTAACGAGATAATAACTGAACCCGGTGACATCGGTTTTTCCGCAGTTTGCCACTCCGCATTAGTATCAACACCTAAGGGAATACCTGCATCATCGTCCAGATATTCAAGTTGATTTTCCGGCGTAATCACCATGGCCGGTGGATGCCCTGCATTTGCGTAAAAAATACAGCCTGCATGTGGGTCATAACCGACGATCGAAGCAGTGATAAATGAACCACGCGACATGCGGGTAAAAAAGTGTCGGTTTGCATAATTAAAAACACTCGCCGCCCCCTCTTCACCTTCACCCTGGTAGGTACGTAAGATCGCATCCAGCATTGAGATTTCAACAGCAGCCGCAGCACCGTGGCCGGAGGCATCGGCAACAATGACTCCCCATGCATCGTATAAATCGTCTGGTTTCGCAGTCTGATTGATCTCTGAGAGATTAGCGATGTCGTAATAATCTCCCCCAGCCTTTTCGCAGGCTGAATAGAAGGCGGCTGACTCCGCCCCCCTGATGTTAATGTCTTCCTGCGGCAAAAGGAGATTCTGTATTCGGCCAATATCATCCAGCTCCTTTTCAATCCAGGCATTAGCTCTGGCCAGAGCCTGTGTTTCATCAATACGCGCCATGTAGGTCCCGGCAAGATTGGCCAGCAAAATAGCTTGCTCAAGATCCACATTGGCAAACTGGTTTTCCTCTTCACCCAGGATCAATACCCAGCGTTTTATTTCACCGTCCAGGTATAGCGGAATCGCCATCATGCTGTTTACCGGCAGGCCTAGTTCGACTAGCGATGCCTTTAGATCAGATTCCACTTCCTCAACAACCGGAAATTGATTCTGCGTGATACTGTCTAATTGATTACCCTTGATGGGTTTTGCCTGGTCCATCAGGTTATCCAGTCGCGCATCACCTTCCTGGCGATCGCTGAATATCAGTCGTATCAGATAGGCCTGTTTGCCAGGATTTTGTTCAAAACTGATAAATGAGCATTTTCCATAAACGGAACGCAGGCAGCGGGCAAAGGTCTCCAGTGCCGACATGTGACCTAACTTACTATTACTTAAGGCCTTTATCTGTTCGAGGAGCTTCTCTTTCATTGTTCTCAGGCCTGATCCTGAAAAATCTTTGTGTTATACTATTTAAATTGTGTAGAAATTTAAATCCTACCTATCATCAAATCATCTCCCGCTAATAGTAAATTGTCAAAGGAATATAGAATGCAAATAAGCGCAAATAAAGTTGTTACGATTGATTACACGCTGAAAGACAACGATGATCAGATTATTGATGAATCAAAAAACGGTGAATTCGCCTATTTACATGGTGCAAGCAATATTATCCCGGGCCTGGAAAGCGCCCTGGATGATAAAAAATCGGGTGACACGCTTTCAGTCAGTATCGAACCAAAAGATGGTTATGGGGATAGAATCCCATCCATGACCCAGGTGGTCTCGATGGACATGTTCGATACACCAGAACAAGTTCAAGTTGGCCAGCAATTCCACGCACAAGGGGCCGACGGGCAAGATATCATGATTACCGTAACCAACGTTGATGGCGATCAGGTCACCATAGATGGTAATCATCCGCTTGCCGGCATGCAGCTCAACTTTGATGTCACTGTTATTGATGTACGTGATGCGACAGAACAGGAAATTGAGCATGGTCACGTCCATGCGCACGGCCACGATCATTAGAAATCACCCGTCCTGCAAAATAAAAGGCCCTCAAAACTTTGAGGGCCATTTATTTTAATTTTAGCCTAGACAGTAGCTAGTTTTTGATCGCTTTCAACGCTGCTAAAATTGCCTTGGGTTCCATTCTTTGCTTGTAATCAAGCTCAGCATGCACAGCGACTATTTTTCCATCTGAATCGATAACAAAGGTACCAGGTACAGGAAGACCTAATCTTCCCTCACCATTAAATTCTTCAATATCCAGTCCAAACTTTTGCTTATAAAGTTCATGTAGCTCTCCCGGTACTTCAAAATAGAGTCGATAGGCTTTAGCTACCTGGTAGTCGAGATCGCTCAGAATTTCAAAGGGGTATTTATCCTTATTGACCTGTTGCAACGACTTGTCTGGTTTTTGTGGTGTGACCGCAACGAGTTGTGCTCCATATTGACGAAAAGCAGGCAAACTCTCGTGAAGTGCATGCAGTTGTATATTGCAATAAGGACACCAGGCACCGCGGTAGAAGATCAGAACAACCGGCCCCTGGTTAAGTTTACTCGATAGGCTCACAGGTTTGCCATTAGCATTTCCCAGAGTGAAGTCAGGTGCAGTTTCCCCGACCTTCAAGCCTGGAGCCGGTAATGTTTTGCCAAGATCATCTGCCGCTTTTTGCATAATGGCCTGGTCGGTTTCGGTCAGTTGCGGGCGGTCTTTTTTCTTCATCATCGATTTATTGAATGCTTCCACTCGTTCCTTGATACTCGGAACAACAGGTTCCTCCGGTGTACAAGCTGAAACAACAATTACAAGACCAACCAGAATGAGTAACATCTTGTGCAGTGTATACTGGTATATTTTCATGGTTTCCTCCGTGAACTTAGAATCTTATGTATATGCTAACTAAGTATACACCGTACACTCAGTTCAACATTTGGTGCTGATTAAGACTGGTTATGATGCCTTTTTTATTAAAACCATAAAAGATTTCTTCGCCAATGACGATTAAAGGTACACCACTTCCACCAAGTTGAGTAAAGCTATCTTGGGTCTCTTTCGATGCATTCACATCATATTCGCAATAGGCTATTTCCATATCAGTAAAAAGTTGACGCGCCTTTTTACAATACGGGCACCATCGGGTGGTAAACATCACAACGGGATAGTCTCGCTCCAGGAAAGACTTTTTACAGTAAACCGGTTGTGGACCACTGACATAATAAGATAGTGCACCTGCACCAATGATGCCCAATAGCAGTAGTGTAATAATTCCTGTTCGCCTCATCCTTACCTCGATATTTCTAGACTCATTCCAGGGATTGATCAACCTGTTTACTCACTATGATAATGAAGAACTTAATAAGTTCACAAATACATAAACTTAGCTACTGCTTGCAGTTTGCTAGCAATGTTGGGCATATAAAATGCATTAAATCCTAAGTCAATCAATAACGTGACAGAATCTTGACTGATGTCACACAAGGAGTCCAAGCCATGAAGCCTATTCCACTGCAGTTAGTCACGGTAAAACTCGATAATGGTCAGCAAGGTATTTTCATTGGTAGCCCGTTACTCAATGGTCCCAATGATATGCAGGACAGCCAGGTAAGTGAAATCTGGTTTTCTGACGTGCGTGATCTTCCTGATCAGATCAAACTGGAGGAACTCATGCAGCTGGTTCATGCCCAATTATCGAATTGCCGGATTAGCATACATTAATGACGAGATTGTATAGATTGTTATAAATCGCTGTTAGCGGCGGCGTGCCAGTGTGAGTCCATCACTGATGGGCAACATACTCACATCAACACGTTGATCATCGTGAATAAAGTCATTCAATTCCCTGATTGCCAGCGTATCCTCACTATTATCTGCAGGATCAGCTACCGCCCCATCCCATAACACATTATCAATTGCAATCACGCCACCAGGGCGGATTAATTGCAAACAGCGTTCATAATAATTTATATAATTAGTTTTATCTGCATCGATAAAGGCAAAATCAAACATCCCTGCCTGACCCTCGCTGATCAGGCCATCAAGCGTGGCTAACGCAGGTGCAATTTTCAAATGGATGCGTTCTGATAAACCGGCCTTTTCCCAATACTGCCGGGCAATACTGGTCCATACTTCGCTAGTATCGCAAACAATCAGTTCACCTTCGTCAGGCATTGCCATTGCAACTGCCAGGCTGCTATAGCCAGTAAAGACACCGACTTCTATTCCACGTTTAACGCCCAATATTTTTACCAACAGTGACATGAACTGTCCCTGTTCAGGTGAAATTTGCATGTTGCTCATTTCAAGCTGGCTTGTCTCGTGGCGTAGCGCAGCCAGTAATTCCGGCTCACGTAACGAGTGGCTGAGTAAATACTCATATAAATTATCATTGAGATTGAGTGTTCGATTCGACATCTAACAGACTTAAGAGATATTGTTAAGCTTAGCAATCAGGAAGCCAGGTCTTCGATATATTCCTTTTTCAACATATCGATGGTTTTAATATTACTCTTCAGAATTTTATAGGTAAATGTGCCACCATAAATTTTGCGCTCAAGGATAATCTGGCTTTTAGTTATATCCACCAGGATACCACGATGCCGGGTACCTGTTTTCGTCGTCACAATAAAATAACGTCCCTTGAAATTTGCAATCTTCGCCAGGCTAACGCGGACCGAATCTTTGGTTGGTGGTTTTTTCTTGATTTGCAGCGGGTCTGGTTTGACTTCACCAGTACGTGGATATGGAGAGGACGCTTCCTCTGTCTGCTCAGCTTCAGCTGTTTGTGAAGGTATTTCGGCTTGTGCGTTACTTTCTTGCTGAGCCTGGCCATCCGTCGTGGTATCAACAATAGCCTGTTCAGACTCTGGTGCTGACTCATCGTAGGGATCAAAAACATCCTCTTCTTTAGCATTGGCCTGTTCGTACTCTTCAAGCAACTCCGGGTCCATCAGAAATTGAAGCGCCTGCTCTTGGGTTATTTCTCCTGATTGAACCAGCTGCTCAATACGTTGTACATGCTCTTCACTGAACGCATTTTGCATCATGTACAGAGGGACAAGTGTTAATACACCGGTTAACACATAGGCAAGAAATGGTTTTTTCGCATCAAACCAGTTGGTAATGGCAAAGATGAGGGCTGCCAGGGGAGAAAAGAAAAAGATGAACAGGCCCCACAAAACCCCTCGCTTGAAACCAGTAATTACTAGCCAGATAAACACACCAAAATGCACTAGCGCCAAAAGGACAAATATCAGCAGGTAGGACTCCACTCGCAACTCTCTTTTATGTTGTTCTAATTAATCAATCTAACTTATTGTATATCGGCCTGTTTCCGTACAAATTTTAGCGACTCTAAGCAAAATAGCAAACAACTCTGCGGTATCCACTTCGCATATTTGTCCTCTCCAGCTGAATCAACCTGCAGGTTTCGCCGGATTACGTTCAATTACATAAAAAAAGGGGCCGGTTGGCCCCTTTTTAATCTTCACTCCGTTTGCTTCAACCCGTTGCCTGAACGATTTGTCTGGCACGATTAAAATCACCAAGATTATAGACATTCTGGATACCATAGGTCTTCAGTTTCTCACTGGCGATATGGCTACGAGTCCCACTGTTACAGAACAATAAACAGGGACTTTGCTTGAACTCGTCCCGTAACTGATCAAGGTCTTCCAGGGGAAAATTAACCGCACCCTCCAGGCTTTCTTTCGCATATTCATTCTGACTACGTACATCAACAATCTTCGCGCCCGAATTAATCAGGTTTTTCGCCTCTTCTTCATCGAGCGGTTTCTGCCATTTACCAAGCATGCGCATCACGCCCTCATACATCCAGGACAGGGTACAAAAGTGGGTGAAAATCACGATGGCCTGCAAGATTAGCAAACTGACACCTACCACGAGCGCCGCAATCGGCATCCCCAGTAAAAACAGGATACCCGCAGCAATATTCATGAGCCCCGCAGACAGACAAGCAAGTCGTCTTTGAAAGGGATTGGCAGGCAATTTGACCGCCCCAAACAGGTAGCGTACCAGATGATTATAAATCAGGTCCATTGGATGCGCGGAGGGAAAGAAAAAGGCCCAGAAACCCAGTACCGCGACGGCAAACAAAATTGCTGGCTGTTGGGTATACAGACCATAGGCGGCAATCAGCGAACAGGCCGCCGGGGTAAAGCGAAGCCCCCACTCCAGTTGCTTCAGTTCTGCAGGTGAATACTTCTGAAAACCCTGCTGGAACAAACTCCGTTGCTGAAAAGACATTGTACATTCTTTGGCCATAATCGTTTCCTCGATAGATGGTTAATTTCTGATTTGACTCAATATTAGAGAATTCTAATACAGGCTTGACCCGCCTGTAAAGTCCCTGCTGTTTGCTCAGTTATCCCCTGTCCCTGGCTAACAGACTGTTTTAGCTAGCGTTATCGCCACTGTCCAGGTCAATTCAGGCTGACTTTATAGGGACTTTCGTGTATCGTTGCGTGCTCC
>JASFLV010000025.1:0-14275 GCA_050117915.1 Thioalkalispiraceae bacterium
AGGATGCACTGGTGAGTTTGTTAGGCTGGTATCTATCGATATTATATGAACAACCACGCCCCAACATCAGCTGGGCGCATGACAATGGTCAGTTGATTGTCACTACCGATCAAACCCCGCTCGTGGTGCGGTTCTGGCAGGCACATAATCCTGATGGCCGTGACTTTCGTTTAGAGACCATTGGACGTAGCTGGCAGCCTCTGCCTGTGCCAGCGGTTGCAGCGGGTACCTACGCGGTACCGGTTCCCCAGCCCAGTTCTGGCTGGACAGCCTATTATGTTGACCTGATTTATCCGGGCGTGGCGGATGTGCCGCAGACTTATAGTACTGCCGTGTTTGTCAGTCCCGATACGCTACCGTATAGCGTAACGGATGCATTGCTCGACCCACGTGGTGTCGGCTACTGGAAACATCAGTTTCAGGCTGCCTTAACCGGTAATGGCAAGGCACAGGTATCCGTTGAGGAATTAACTAGTTATTTACCGATTCCATTGTTCGATGAATCCGTCGATTCATTAGAACGTGCAGCAGAGATACTCGATGGATATCAACATCGGGCAACAGATAAAGCCAAGCGTGAATGCCTGGCCTTACGTTTGAATGTGCGTAATCAGCAAATAGGCTGGTATACACATATCAATCTATACCAGAACACTGAGAAGAAGTTATGGGAGTATTACGCTGAGGCACACGATGCCTATCTGGCTGGCAACACAAAACACGCTAAAGCGATCTGCACGGCTGTTAATCAATTGTAACTAGGGGTCAGAGAGATAAATCGTAACTTAGAAACTAATTCTCTCTGACCCTGGCAAATAAAGATTGTATTATAAATACTTCTGAACCAGCCTGACTGGTTCTTTTTTTTTAGAATAAGTTTTTAGCAAAAAACCCTAACTATACCTGTTTTAATTTGTTTCACTTCAAAGTAAGCTTTAGCAGACATACAAATACTGTTATGTATTGCAAAATGCTTAAATCATTGTTGGTCTTGATCTTGTTTCTGGTGGGGCTCGTATCCCAGGCTCAGACCTATCGCTGGGTGGATGAATTCGGTGAGGTGCACTACAGCGATCAAAAACCCGAAGGTCAGTATCAAACCGTCGAGATTGAAGATGAGAAGCTGAACGTTGATCTTGCTCCTCACTTGAAGATTGAAATTCTGCCACCACCGTTCAAGCGGCCTGATCCAGTCGTGTTCTTAAACGAATTCCGTAAAGTTGCCCCATTACCTGACTGGTGGTTTGAAGTCGAGCTTAAACCCGGTACAAAATACAAAACTCATGCGGATTTGCTTGCCCTCTGGCAATCGGAAAAGCGTTGTTGTAAAAAAGAAGATATCCTTCCAGCCAATCGGCGCATGTTCAAAGCGGCTTATCAGTCGATACTTGAGTACGATGGTGACGAACATGCCTTAGCCTTTGCTTTGAAGTATCTAGATGTAAATTATGTTGATTATCCGCAACTCCTCGCTGTGCAGGAACTGGCCTTAAAGTATTTCTTTTATTACCGCCAGAAAGTCGATTGGTGTGTGTGTGATCCAGGGGACCACATTGCGCGGCAGATCTATTTCCTCGCGAGTGATTATCGCAAGGCCGGCAAATCCCTGTTGTATGCGGCTTTAGTCAGAAAATTTCTGGATCAACGTGCAGAGGAGACACGCACCTATGCCCTGGCTGAACTCTATCGGCAACTCGCTGAGGCTTATATTAATGCAGAATATTATGCGCTGGCGGTTGGCGTGCTTGATGAAGCGTTGGTCAAGTTCGATACCGAATATGGTTCCCCGGCACACTTGAATGAAGTTGAGGGGATGAAACGTCGGAAAGAATACATCAATAAGCATTATCGACGTAAACGATAGCGATAGAACACACACTATGAGTGCCAATATTCCACAAAAAGTATGGATTAAAGCTGCGTTGTATTCAATCATCAGCAGCGTTAGACTTCTCTGAGGTTTTTCGGAGGGTCCGCGCATGGCAAAACTCAACATTAACGGAAAACTTGTCGACATCGCTGTCGATGACTCAACTCCCTTACTCTGGGTGCTGCGCGAGCAGCTTGGCCTGACCGGCACCAAATACAGTTGTGGTATTGGAATTTGCGGTGCCTGTACGGTGCATATCGACGGTGAAGCAGTGCGTTCCTGTATCGTGCCCGTTTCCTCACTTAAATCTTCCAAGCAAATCGTGACCATCGAGGGACTATCATCGGATAACAGTCATCCCGTGCAGCAGGCCTGGAAACAGCTGGACGTCCCGCAATGCGGTTATTGTCAGCCGGGCATGATCATGACCGCGGCGGCGCTACTGAATAATAATCCTGAGCCGTCTGATGAAGACATTGATAACCGAATGACCAACATCTGCCGTTGCGGAACCTTCAATCGGGTTCGGCGTGGCATTCACCTGGCCGTTGAGATCAGTAAGCGCGGGAGGTCATCATGAAAAAAGAATGGGTTAATATCTCTCGACGCGAGTTTCTGATTACCAGTACCAAGCTCGGTACCGGCTTTTCCCTGGGCCTGTATCTATCCGCCTGCAGCAAGGAAGTCGATACGACCAGCGAAGCGGAAAGCACAGCAACCACAACTTCAGCCCCCACGGACAGTGTCTCGGCAACACCGGAAGTCAATGCCTGGGTTGTCATTGAGCCCGACGATACTGTGATTATTCGTATTGCTCGTTCCGAGATGGGCCAGGGTACCCTGACTGGTCTGGCGCAAATGGTGGCCGAGGAGCTGGAATGTGACTGGTCGAAAGTGACCACTGAGTATCCGACCCCCGGTGAGAACCTTGCCCGCAATAAGGTCTGGCGCAGTTTTTCCACCGGTGGCAGCCGGGGTATTCGGGGCAGTCATCTCTATGTGCGCAAGGGCGGGGCCGTTGCCCGCCAGATGTTGATCCAGGCGGCCGCCGAGCAGTGGCAAGTCCCTATGGCGGAATGCCAGGCAGCGAACAGCGTCATCACGCATGTACCCAGCGGTCGGACTACCACCTATGGCAAGGTCGCCGCGGCAGCGGCTGAGCTGTTCCCGCCTGAACATGTGGAACTCAAGGACCCAAAAGACTGGGAGATTATCGGCAAGCCAGTCAAACGCCTGGATACAGATGATAAGCTCAATGGTAAGCAAGTCTACGGGGCCGATCTGACATTACCCGATATGCTCAACGCCGCGATCAGGGCCTGCCCGGTGTTCGGCGGCAAGCTCAAATCATTCGACGATAGCAAGGTGGCCAAGATGCCCGGAGTGCGTGCCGTGTTAGCCGTGGAAGATGACGCGGTTGCGGTCGTGGCGGAGAGCTGGTGGCAAGCGAAGACCGCCCTGGACGCATTGCCGATTACCTGGGACGAAGGCCCCAACGCCAGGGTAACCAGCGCCTCCATCGATCAGGTTCTAGATGAGGGGCTGACGTCTAAAGATAAGGTCTTTGTAGGCAACCAGAGTGGCGATATTAACCAGGCCTTGCAAGGCGCAGAAAAAACTGTCGAGGCCACTTACCGCTATCCCTACCAAAACCATGCCACCATGGAACCCATGAACGCAACGGCACGTTGGACCAGCGATCGCTGTGAGGTCTGGTGCCCAACACAAAATGGGATGGCAGCCTTAGAGGCCGCCGCCGAGGCGTCCGGTTTGCCTATCACGCAATGTGAAGTCTATAAGATTCATCTTGGTGGCGGTTTTGGTCGACGGGGTGCCTTTCATGATTTTGTGAAACAGGCGGTGGCGATAGCCAAACAACTTCCGGGTACCCCGGTGAAACTACTCTGGACCCGGGAAGAGGATATGACTCATGGTCACTACCATCCCATTACCAAGTGCAAACTGGTCGGCGCGCTGGATGACAAAGGAAACCTGACTGGCTTGCATGTTCGCATCTCGGGGCAATCGATTCTCGCCGCGGTCAGACCCAACTGGTTGCAGGACGGTGCCGATATGGTCACTTTTCAGGGGATGCAATCCGAGGGCGATCATGCCATCAGTTACACAGTGCCAAATCTGCTGGTCGAACACGCGATGCGTAATCCCCATGTGCCACCAGGCTTTTGGCGGGGGGTGAATATCAATCAGAATGCCATCTACATGGAATGCTTTCTGGATGAACTGGCTTATGCTGCCGGTAAAGACCCACTGGCGTTCCGGCGTCAATTAATGGCCAATCACCCGAAGAGTCTTGCCGTGCTAAACGCGGTGGCGGAAAAAGCCGGCTGGGACAAGCCGGCTGCTGAAGGTGTACACCGTGGCCTGGCGGTGGTGAAAACCTTTGGCAGCCATGTTGCCGCATGCGCAGAAGTGTCGGTAGATGCTAAAGGCAAACTAAAGATTCATCGTATCGTTGCGGCGACCGATCCTGGTTATGCAGTGAACCCACAACAGATCGAAGCCCAGGTAGAAGGTTCGTTTGTTTATGGTCTCTCGGCATTACTCTATGGTGAATGCACGATTAAAGACGGGGCCGTCGAACAGAAGAATTTTAATACTTATCCATCGATGTTGATCAGGGAAATGCCCAGCGTCGAGACTATCGTTATGCCTTCCGGTGGTTTCTGGGGGGGTATCGGTGAGCCGACCATTGCTGTAGCCGCACCGGCAGTACTCAATGCGATTTTTGCTGCGACCGGTAAACGTATCCGGCAGTTTCCGTTAAAAGACGTCGATCTACGCCCCGCTTAGGTTAGAGTTCGTTATTCAAAGTTATATTTTTTTCCGGAGCTGTTCATGCAAAAAATCCTTTCCGTCAATGTTCTATTCCTTATCTGTTTCGTTGTGTCAACGCGTATTGCTTATGCGGAAGATGTGGTGACGGAGAAAAGTATCGGCATGGACCTGGCACGGGATATCGCCAATGAGGCGGTGCTCGCCTGTCGCAAACAAGGCTATCATGTCAGTGCGGCTGTCGTGGATCGTTATGGTTTGCTGCGCGCCGCTCTGCGCGATGACCTGGCTGCCCGGTTTAGCCTGGATATCGCCGAGCGCAAGGCCAATATGACGGTGATGGCCTGGACCGATAGCGCCCAATTCAAGAGGGCACGTGAGGACATCCGCCAGGAGCTGAACCATATTGATGGCTTGATTGTGATGGAGGGTGGTTTAAAGATTGTTGCCAGTGGCTTTAACCTCGGGGCAGTGGGTGTCAGTGGCGCGCCAGGCGGGGATAAAGATGCGGCCTGTGCCAGTAAGGCATTGCAAAAATTGAATGAACGCATCCAGTTTGCGATTGAATAGAAAAGTTATAAAAGAGTGAATGTCGGACAGCTTAACTGATGCAACGTTACGGAACAGATCAACAGGTATTACAGACTGCCCATGACTGGTTGCAGCAAGGCCATCAGGTTGCGCTTGTAACTGTTTTGAAAACCTGGGGATCGTCGCCACGCCCGCCGGGTTCACTTTTGGTGCTGCGTAATGATGGCATTCTAGAAGGCTCGGTATCGGGTGGCTGCGTTGAAGAAGACCTGCTTCAACGCTATTGTTCGCTAGAATTGAGTGACAGCTATCCGGTGCGCATCGACTATGGGGTCAATCGTGAAGAGGCAACCCGGTTTGGGTTACCATGCGGTGGTCGTCTCGAGTTGCTTGTCGAAGAGTTAAATGACGCGAGACAATTACAACAGTTGAATACTGAATTACAGAACCATAAGCTAATCGCCAGGCAGGTAGATCTTCAAACTGGCGAAGTTTCCTTGCAGCCGGCCAGGCCGAACGCAGACTTTGTCTATACAAATAGTTATGTTCGTAAGCTACTTGGTCCGTGCTGGAACATGTTGTTGATTGGCGCCGGCCACCTATCTCAATATGTGTCTCAATTGGCTTTAATGCTAGATTATCGTGTCATTGTCTGTGACCCACGTGAAGAATATGCACGCGGTTGGCAGCTAGCGGGCACGGAACTCACCACACTGATGCCGGATGACGCTGTCCAGCACTATGCCCAGCAATCACGCAGTGTTGTGATTGCACTGACCCATGATCCCAAGCTGGATGACCTGGCACTACTTGATGCCCTGAGCTCCCCAGCTTTTTATGTTGGTGCAATCGGTTCGCAGCGTAATTGTGCTGCCCGCCGGCAACGACTCAAGGAAATGGGATTGAGTGCAAGTCAACTGGATCGTTTACATGCCCCGGTGGGCTTAGCGATTGGCAGTCACACGCCACCGGAAATCGCTGTATCCATCCTGGCAGAAATCACCCAGCAACGAAATGCTCACGCTGTTTCTTCGGTGCAAGCCGTCAGTATCGTATGAGCAAGTTACCCGTTGGCATTTTGCTGGCCGCTGGTCAAAGTGCTCGTTTTGGCAGTAATAAACTTTTACATCCTATCAACAATGACACGCCCATGTTGCTGGTTACGGCAGAGAAACTGGCAAGCGTGTTACCTGACTCAATTGCAGTTATACATCATGATTTACTGCCACATACGCGTTCACTTGTGCAACTGGGACTAAAAGTTGTGGTGAATGAGCAGGCGCAGCAAGGTATGGGTAGCAGTATCGCCTGTGGCGTACGCACAACTCAGGATGCAACAGGCTGGTTGATTACCCTTGCCGATATGCCATATATCAAAATAGAAACAATCAAAAAAATTGCAAATAGGTTAAAGGACGGGGCGGATCTTGTCGCGCCGTTTTTCGAACAGCAACGTGGGCATCCCGTCGGGTTTAGTCAACGTTATAAAACTGAGCTATTGGCATTGAATGATGATGTGGGGGCAAGAAATATACTCGAGAAACACCGTCACCAGCTTGAACTCATCCAAACGCATGATACTGGAATTGTCAAAGATATTGATTATACGAGAGATATCGACCTCGCCGATCTTTAACACTTTTTTTACCAAATTAAATTTCTAAGCTGTTAAAGCAGTAACTGGTTTATGCTTTGCTGTGATCTTTCGCAATGATGATATAAAACGCGGGCAACACAAACAGGGTGATAAAGGTGCCAATGCCAAGCCCGGCGGCGATCACGATCCCAATATGAAAGCGACTGACTGCGCCGGCGCCGGTAGAGAGTAATAATGGAATCATGGCCACGATCAACGCGACGGAAGTCATAAAGATGGGGCGTAAACGAATCCTGGCGGCCTTGAGAACGGCATCGTGTTTTGATAAAGACTCATTGATTTGCAGCTTATTGGCGAACTCCACAATCAGGATGCCGTTCTTGGCCACCACGCCGATCAGGGTGATCAGGCCGACTTGTGTGTAAATGTTAATAGACAGAGCATTGATGTCCATCAGGATAAATACTAAGGCACCAGCAATAGCCGGGGGCACCGAGACCAATATAATGATCGGGTCGCGCCAGCTTTCAAACTGTGCCGCGAGGACAAGATAAATCACGAGGAGCGACAAAAAAAATGTCAGGATCAGCCCTGATGATTCCTTGGCATACTGGCGTGAATCACCCAGGTAATCATAACCATAACCTTTGGGTAACGATTGCTCCGCAATTCGGGTAAGCGTCTCCAGCGCATCGCCCAGTGCGACACCGGGGCTGGTAATGCCCTGGATGGTTAATGAATTGAGCTGCTGGAACTGGGTGCGGTTAGTGGGCTCAACCGATGGTTTTAAATCGATAAAACCCGACATCGGCACCAACTGACCCGCCTGGTTACGAATATAGTAGTCTTTCAGCATCTCGACATCGCGTCGATACTCACGTTCGATTTGGGGAATCACTTTATAGCTGCGTCCTTCCATGCTGAAGCGATTCACGTAACCTTCACCCAGGAGCATCCCCAGGTTACGCCCGATACTGACCATATTAATCCCCAGGTCTCCAGCTCGGTCTCGATTGATTTCAACGCTGACAGTGGGTCTGTCAATATCTATGGACTTTTCCAGGAACCTGAATTGACCGGAGCCCATGGCCTGGCCGAGTAATTGATCGGAAACCGCCACTAGTTCTTCATAATTTCTTTCGCTTTTAATCACAAACTGTACCGGGGCCCCACGGGAGGGTGTCGGGATACTCGGCCGAGGAAAGACAAAAGTACGCAGTCCGGCAATTTGAGTCATAGCGCCAAACAGCGGGCCATAGACTTCATTTTGTGAACGCTCGCGCTGATCAGCCGGTTTCATCTTGAAGCCACCAAAGATCTGTCCGGGGGTGCGCCCGAGCAGGAAAAAGCTGTCGTTGTATTCAGGAAAGCTGGCGAAAATTGACTGGATCTGCTGGCCATACGGTTCCAGGTATTCCAGGGTCGCGGTCTGAGGACCACTACCGCTAAAAAATAGAATGCCCTGGTCTTCATCTGGGGCCAGTTCACTTTTAGTAAAAACGAACATGAGCGGTATTGAAATGAGGATGACTGAGCCCACAACCGCGGTCAGACCAACATGATTCAGTATTGATTTGAGCAAGCTCGCGTATTTATCTGAGACAGAGGTAAAGACCTGCTCAACGATTTGTTCAAAACGACTTTCTTCGCCATGCTCGCGTAAAACCCGTGAAGCCAACATCGGTGATAACGTTAGTGCAACGACGCCAGAGATCAATACGGCCGCGGATAACGTAAAGGCGAATTCAATGAACAAAGCCCCGGTGAAGCCGGTACTAAAGCCAATGGGTGCGTAGACAGCAAGCAGGGTGGTGGTCATGGCGATAATCGGCACAGCTAATTCACGTGCACCTTTGAGTGCGGCCTGGATACGCGTTTCACCATGTTCAATATGACGATGCACGTTCTCAACAACGATGATGGCATCATCGACCACCAGGCCGATGGCGAGTACCAGCGAGAGCAAAGTCAGTACATTTAGTGAATAGCCTAACCAGTACATGATGAAGGCCGCACCAATCATGGATAGAGGGACAGCAACCGCAGGGATGATGGCAGCACGCAGCGAGCCCAGGGTTAAAAAAATCACCGCAAGTACAATTAGCACGGCCTCGGCAATGGTTATATAGACCTCTTCGATAGAGGATTTAATAAACTGGCTGGCGTCATAGGGCACCTTGACCTGAAGGCCTGCAGGTAATTGTGTTGCGATCCTGGGAATCAGCTCATTAACGCTGTCGGCAACAGTGATCGGGTTCGCACCTGGGGAAGGTTCAATGCCGATGAATACCGAAGGGATGCCTTTATACCAGGTGGTTGTATCATAGCTATCAGCACCGAGCTCGGCCCGCGCAATATCGCGAAGTCGCACCAGGCTGCCGTTGTCGCTTCGGACTACCAGGTTACGAAAGCTTTCCGGATCACTGACATCGGTCGTCGTGGTTAAATTGATATTGACGTATTTGTCCTTGGTACCGCCGATGCCGGCCTGGTAATTGTTATTGCGTAATACATTCAGGACATCTTCGCCGGTCACACCCAGTGCCGCCATCCTGTTCGGATCCAGCCAAATACGCATGGCAAACTGTGAAGCAAACAGGCGTGCCTTGGCAACGCCGGGTAAGGCCTGAAGCTGTGGTTGTACCACGCGCAGAACATAATCACTGATCTGTGGTCGCTCAATACTGTCACTGTAAAAAGCAAGATACATGAGTGCGGTACGATCGCCGGTGGTAGACTCGATGATCGGATCTTCAGATTCAGCCGGTAACTCGCCACGTTTACTGGCGACCTTGGCCTGAATCTCGGCGATAGCCGCGTTCGGATCATAATTCAGGCGCATTTGCACATCGATCTGTGACAGGCCTTGCGAACTGGTCGATGAAATATAATCAATCCCGTTTGCTTCGGCGGCAGCCTGCTGTAATGGAGTGGTAATGAAGCCTTTAACCAGCTCTGAACTAGCGCCAGGGTAGGCGGTGGTAATCGTGATTACCGTGTTCTTGATCACCGGGAACTGACGCACTTCCAATAGACCTATTGAACGCAAGCCAAGCAGCAAGATCAACAAACTGACCACACTGGCCAGGACCGGGCGATGAATAAATATATCAGTAAACTTCATTCGCTTTGCAATTCCCTGTCATCAAGCTTAACCTGATTGTCGATCTTGACCGGTGCGCCATCGCGGAGTTTATTTATTCCTGCGCGTACCACCTGGGTGCCTGCCTCCAGCCCTGTAACTGCAACCCAGCCCTGGCGTTTTTCTCCAGTTTTAATTGCTGTACGTTTCACGTTAAGCATGCCTTGTTCGTTTTTGTTAATCACAAACACAAAATTGCCATAGGTATTAAAACTGATCGCGGTGCGTGGCAGGGTTAAGGTGGGTTGTGGCTGATCAGTAATGGTAATAACTTCAGCAAACATACCCGGTCGTAGCTGTCCCTCCGGATTATCCAATGTGGCGCGGACTTTAATCGTCCGTGTACCTGTCTCAATACCCGGATTGATTGCACTGATTTTACCAGTAAAGCTCTGTCCGGGAATCGCATCCAGCTTGATGTTAATCACCTGGCCAACCTGGAGACGGCTCAGGTAGCGTTCGGGTAATGTGTAATCGACGTATATCGGATCCAGTGCTTGCAGGCTAACGATTGGATCGCCGGCGTCAATGTATTGCCCCTTATCGACCTGCCTAATCCCGGTCAGGCCGGTAAACGGAGCATGGATCGACTTGCGTTTGACAATCGCCTCTTGTTGTTTGACACGTGCCTTGGCGGCATCAAAGTTGGCTTGGCTTTCATCAAACTCTGACTTTGAAGTCACCCGCTTTTTGATCAGGTCCTTGACCCGGTTGAACCGTACTTCGGCAAGACGGCGTTCCGCGCGCAGGGCCTCCAACGCGGCAAGGTCGACGCTATCATCCAGCTTGATGAGTAACTGCCCCTCTTCAACCGCCTGGCCGGATTCGAAGATAATCTCACTGACAATACCGCTTACCTCAGTACTGACACTAATGCCATTGGTCGCAACCAACGAGCCAACCGAATACAGGCGTGGCTCCCAGTTGGCGACAGTAACCTCGGTTGATGCGATGACCGTGGGGGGAAAGCCGCCTGAACCAGCGTCGGATTGCTGTTGCGATGAGTAGATGTACCAGCCGGCGGCAGCGATGCCAGCCAGCAAAATGATGGCGATTAGAATTTTTTTTAACATAGCCATAATACCCTGATGGTTTACAATCTTATTACCCGTGACGCTGGTTAGGTGTAGTGACAGTATATGCTTAGTATCGCGAAACGGGTATGCCTTTGATTGTACTATTTTTGCAATGAATTTGTGGGTTGGTGGTCTCCCCGAGGTTGCTTGTGGATGTGACCAACGGGAATCAGTTTTGTCCTCACACTGGAGGAAACAGCGCAATGGCTTTTGGCCTTTGGCTGAGGAATTTTTTTCTACCACGATGCTAAGTAGGGCAACGACTGGATTAACTGAACTGGACGTACAAGCTCGTTGCAGGTCTACAATAACTTTTCCTCATAGCGGACCGAATCAATAGTTAATCCACTATGGAAGAGCCTGGTGGAAGCCTGAGACCTGGCCATTGAACATGGTTGGCTTCACTCCACTCAATTTTATTCTATTATTATTAAAATCGTCACTGGCCTAAGAGCCTGATTTTGCGATGGATTTGTTGACAAGCACTGAAATAGGGCATTTTATTGAGGTATTTGCCGGAATATAAGCGAATTTGCTGGCACGGGTATTGCTACATAAATATCTAAAACAATCACACAAAAACAACAGCACGCAGGGTGGAGGATACGTTGAATATACATTCTGATGTATGGGAGAAGTGTGATGACAGATACAAGATATACATGTACTGGCAGGTACCTGAAATACTTGTTGGCTAGCCTGGCCCTGCTGTTTTCAGCCCCGCTTGTTGCCAACGAGTGCCTCGATTTATTCCCCTATGATACCGTGGCCGATGGGTTACCGAAAATCTGCCAGTCGAATTTCAATGGGGTAAACAAAACCTATAGCTGTCAGGATTACCGTTCTGGCAAAACCCGTTATCGTATTTTATATAAAGGCGGCCTGTCGCCAAAAGCCGTGCTTCAGCTTAATCTTGATCTGGAAGAGAGCTTGCTCTCATCACCACTGTTTGGAGATAAACGCTTAAGATGCCCGCTTAATTCGCCTGAGGGGGTTCCCCGGCATGCCACTCACCGCGGAATGGGTGTCTGTTATGATGAAAATGATCAAATGGTTGCCTGTAGTGTGTATGAACATGCAGTTGCCCGTCAGAGCCAGGCGCATCGTTTTATGATTTTTTATCGAGCTGATGAAAAAAACCCGGTTAGCATCGATGCAACGATTGCAGGGACGAACAATGACGCGATGGTCGCGGAAATGGCCTACCAGATGGGCATGAGCCTTTGGGATACAAAGTGTTGTGCTGAGCAAGCGCTAGAGTATCTGGCCTATGCCTATAGTCTGTTTCCTCGTGCCGTGGCCTATCGTCAGGCCTATCAATATAGCCGTACCACCCTGGCATTACGCGAATTGGACTAGCGCTAATGTCGTGGTCTTAATGGATATTTGATATTGGTGTAGTTTTAGCATTTTCAGGCTAGTCATTCAGTACTATATTTAGTAAACAGACCCACAGATAATTACGATTGAGGTGCTGGTCATATGGTTACTGATAAGCAACTGCGAGAGTTAATAGTCGACACAGCTGTTGAACTTGCTGAACAGTCTTCCTGGGAACACCTATACCTGCATCAGATCGCTGATGCCCTGGGAATTTCTCTCGAACAGCTGCATGAACATTTCACAGTAAAAGATGAATTAGTCGAGGCCTGGTACGATCGAGCTGATAGTGCCATGTTACAGGTTACGGAAGGAGAAGAATTTCATTCATTGACTTATCGTGAACGTTTGCATGCACTGATTATGGCCTGGCTAGATTATCTTGCCCGGCACAAGACCGTTTCACGGGATATGTTGCTCTACAAGCTGGAACCAGCCCATCTCCATCTACAGATTCTTGGATTATTGCGCGTCAGCAGAACAGTCCAGTGGTTAAGGGAAGCTGCGCGGCTTGACAGTACACATCTACAACGCATTGTAGAGGAGACAGGCCTGACTGGCATTTATCTTAATACGTTTGTCTACTGGATGTTTGACTCCTCAGAATATCAAACCAATACCCGCCGCTTTCTGGACAAGCGCCTGGTCCAGGCGGAAAAAGTCTCTAATTTGTTTTTTTTACATAAACCCGTAAGCGGTCCTTATCCAGAGACTGAACAGGCTAACGCGAGATAGTGTTCCGCAGGATTGATAAAGTCGTATTGTTCGGGCAATTTAGCGTACATATGCAGCAATCAACCAGTGGTCTACCTTTTCGACAACGTGACTGACCTCTGCGTAAGCGCTATACTCGTTATTGCTGGTAAAAAAATAAAGTAAGCATATGCCAAGAAAAAATAATGTTAAACCATAGATACGTGGCAGACTTTTCGAAAACAGATTCATAACACCATTCAAAATGTTATCCTCATGATTGAGTTTGGTGTGTATGCTGAGCGAACTTTCGCATGGTCTGATTTTGCTTAACCAAAGCGGAATCAATCAGTCTTGGCCAAAGACTATTTAATCGTGCAAACAAAGACTCTGGAAAGCCAAGGTAAACATCCTTTTTCCCTTTTTCGATTGCACTAACCATTTTACGGGCGACGACGGCCGGGTGATCCATATTCATTTTAACTGTTTCTGCCATCTCGTTAACTGCACTATTGTTCAAGGCAGTTTTTACTGCGCGTGGTGCAATATAAGTCACATTTAGGCCGGTACCAGCTACTTCACGTCGCAAAGCTTCAGAGAATCCCCTTAAGGCGAACTTGCTACTTGAGTAGGAAGTAAAATAGGCGAAGGCAATTGATCCAAAAGTCGAACCAATATTTACAATTTGACCTAGCCCGCGATCCAGCATTTCCGGGAGAACCCGTCGTGTCAGTTGCATGGGAGCGATAACATTGACCTTTATAATTCGCTCAATTATTTCAGGTTGCTGTTCACTAAACTCAGTGAACTCTGTGATGCCAGCATTATTTACCAGAACATCGATGCCACCGAATTTTTCGTGCATGTCATGAATGATCTGTTTCTGGCCTTGTTCAGTCGTGAGATCAGCGGGAATGCTGATTATATCCTGATGATATTGTTTTAAATGTTCACGCAAACTGTTCAATGCTTCATGTCGAGTACCCACCAGGCCAAGTTTTGCAGCTTTTTTTGCCAGTAAAATGGCCAGCGCCTGACCAATACCACCGGTCGCCCCGGTTAATATGATACGTTTATCCTGCAACTGCATGTTTTGACTCCTCCAGGTATTCCAGGGGTAAACCGCGAAAGATATCGCCGTATAGTTGATAAAAAGCATTAGCACAATGGATGATAGCCTGATGATCTTTGGG